>DASRHH010000102.1:0-8005 GCA_035650635.1 Dehalococcoidia bacterium
CCTTTGTAACCAATATCACAAGCCTAAACCAGTGTCAACAAACGGCACGCTCAGGCGGTCGGTGGTCGCCTCTGTAGCCCCGCCCAGAAGACCAGCGGCGTCAGCGCCCCCAGCACCAGCAGGTCGACGACGAGCCCGAAGTAGCCGGAGTCGTTCGCGTAAGCGGCCACGCGCAGGAGGTCCAGCGGGTAGGAGAGCGGGTTTATCGTCGCCAGTACCTTGAGCCAGACCGGCAGCTTGTCCAGCGGAAAGAAGGCGCCGGAGAAGAAGAGCAGCGGGAATAGCACCAGGTTCATCACCAGGTGGAACCCCTGCATGGTGCGAATGCGCCGCGCCACCAACTGCGCTGCGCCGTTGAGCAGCAGCGACAACATGACGACGGCGACGACCGCCAGCAGGATCCCCGGGAGCACGCCGTATTGCCACTCCAGGTTCAGTGCTGGTATCAGTGCCGCCACCAGAAGCACCGCAAGTCCCTGACCGGAGCCGATGACGGCGCCCGCCAGGGACTTGCCCAGCATGATGACTCGCGGCTCGTGGGGCGTGGCCAGCAGCACCTTGAGCATCCCCCAGTCGCGGTCGTAGTAGTAAGAGGCGCTGGAGAACGTCGATGAGAAGACCAGCGTCATGACGATGATACCGGGCACCAGGAAGCTCGAGTAGTCGCCGTCCCGCACCAGCGAGGGGTCCAGCCCCTTCGAGACGCCCGTGCCGAGGATCGCCAGGATCATCAGCGGGAAAAGCAGCGATGAGTAGAGCTGCGAGCGCGACCTGGCGACCGCGCGCAGGTCGCGCTTGAGTAGCGCCCTGCAGGCCTGGGCGGTGAAGGCGACGCTGCTCATGTGGCCTCGTCTCCGCGGCCGACCATCTGGAAGTAGGCATCCTCCAGCGTGGACTCCTGGATCTGCAGGCTGCGGATGCCATCGCCGGCGAGCTGGAAAACGCGCGGCACGAAGTCGCGGGCGCTATCGACGGTGACGTGCAGAAGCGGCGGCAACCAGGTGGCGCGCCCGACGCCCTGGATGCGGCTCAGCTCAGCGAGGAGAGCCGGTGTCAGTGTCGGCCACTCCAGGCGCACGGAGTCGTGCTTGAGCTCCCGTTTCAGCTCCTCCGGGCTGCCTAAAGCGGTCAGGCGGCCCTGGTTGATGAAGGCGACTCTGCGGCTGTGGCGGTCCGCGTCCAGCATGTCGTGCGTGGCGACGACGATCGTGGTTCCATCCTGGTTGATGCGGTGGAGGTGCTCCCAGAGGTCTGCCCGGCCTTCCGGGTCGAGGCCGGTCGTCGGCTCGTCCAGGAAGAGCAGTTGCGGTGAAGGGACGAGTGCCCGTGCCAGCTCCAGGCGGCGTTTCAGCCCGCCGGAGAGCGTGCGCGTAGCGTCGCGCTGTCGCTCGGCGAGGCCGAACCGCGCTAGCAGGTCTTCGAGACGCATCCGCAGCAGGGGCGGGCGCAGCCCAAACATCTCGCCGTGCAGCTCCAGCGTCTCGGCGACGGTCATGTTCGGGTCCAGGCAGCTCTCCTGGAAGAGCACCCCGATGGTCTGGCGCACGTCCGGCGCCGGCGGGCGGCCCAGTACCAGCGCCTGGCCGGAGGTCGGCTCCAGCAACCCCAAGAACAGTGAGACCAATGTCGTCTTGCCGGAGCCGTTCGGGCCCAGCAGGCCGAAGATATCCCCCTGCGGCACGTTGAGGCTTATGCCGTCGAGAGCGCGGCGGTCGCCGTAATCGAGGCTGAGATCGATTGCCTGGACGGCGTGAGCGCCATGCGTCTCGGAGGCCGCAGTCTGCACGGAGGCCGCAGCCTCCAGCCCGGGCTCTTCCTGCATGGGGCCATGATAGTGCAGCCGCCAGCTTGGGAGAAACTTGCTCGCTTTACGGCCCTGAGTGTCTGGTGCTAGGCTATAGTGTAATCGGTACACTAAGTATCCCGTCTTTACTATCGTGAAACGATTACGAGTCGCGCTGGCGCAGATCAACACCACCGTCGGCGACCTGGAAGGCAACGCCGAGTTGGTGCGCCGTGATGTTGCGAGGGCGCGCGAAGACGGTGCCGACGTTGTCGCCTTCCCCGAGCTGACGTTGACCGGCTACCCGCCGGAGGACCTGCTGTTGCGGCGTAGCTTCGTGCTCGATAACCGCGCTGTCCTGGAACGCATCGCGCCCGATTGCGTCGGCATTACCGCGATCGTCGGTTTCGTCGACCTGGAGGATGACCTCTACAACGCGGCGGCCGTCATCCATGACGGCCGCATCGTCGACGTCTATCGCAAGCAGTTCTTGCCGAACTACGGCGTCTTCGACGAGGAGCGCTATTTCCGCGCCGGGCGGCTTTCGCCCGTCTACACGATCGCCGGTGTACCGGTGGGCGTCAGCATCTGCGAGGACATCTGGCACCCGGGCAACCCCACGCGTGCGCAGGCCCAGGCCGGCGCGCAGGTCATCATCAACATCAACGGCTCGCCTTACAGCATGGGCAAGTTGGCCTTCCGCAAGCAGATGCTGGCTACTCGCGCCACCGACTACGGCGTCAGCATCTGCTACGTCAACCTCGTTGGCGGGCAGGACGAGCTCGTCTTCGATGGCGGCAGCCTCGCCCTCAATCCCGATGGGGATCTCCTGGCGGCGGCGGGCCTCTTTCAGGAAGAGCTGCTGATCTGCGATGTCAACGTTGAGGACGCGATCCAGCGCCGGCTGCACGACCCACGGCTGCGCAAGGAGCTCTCTGGCGACCCCAATAGCCACGCGCCGCACATCTTCGTCTCGGCCGCCCCTGCCCGCGAAGAGGCGATGCCGATGCCGCAACGATTAACGCCACCGCCGGACGACGACGAGGAGGTCTACGGCGCCCTGGTCTGCGGCACCCGCGATTACCTGCGCAAGACCGGCTTTCAGAAGGCGCTGGTCGCGCTCTCCGGCGGCATCGACTCCAGCCTGGTAGCCGCAATTGCGGTCGAGGCGCTGGGCGCCGAGAACGTCGTCGGCGTTAGCCTGCCCTCGCGCTACTCCTCGGAGGGCTCGATCAGCGATGCCAAGGAGCTGGCCGCCAACCTGGGCATGCGCCTGCTGATTATCCCGATCGAGCCGGTGCACGCCGCCTTCTTGCAGGTGCTCTCTGAACCGTTCCAGGGCACTGAGGCCGGCACCGCCGAAGAGAATGTGCAGTCGCGCATCCGCGGCAACATTGCGATGGCGCTGTCCAATAAGTTCGGCTGGCTGGTGCTGACGACAGGCAACAAGAGCGAGTACGCCACCGGCTATGCGACGCTCTATGGCGACATGGCCGGCGGCTACGCTGTCATCAAGGACGTCCTGAAGACTCGCGTTTACGCCCTCTCGCGCTACTACAACCGGCGCGCCGGCCGCGACATTATCCCACAGTCCGTGCTGGACAAGCCGCCCTCCGCTGAACTGCGTCCCGACCAGCTGGATCAGGACAGCCTGCCGCCCTACGACCTGCTGGACGCCATCCTGGAGCGCTATGTGGAGCAGGACCACAGCACGGAAGAGATCATCGCGGCCGGTTTCGACGCCGATACCGTACGGCGCGTCATCCAGATGGTCGATCGCAATGAATATAAGCGCCGCCAGTCGCCACCCGGCGTCAAGATAACGTCGCGGGCGTTTGGCCGCGACCGCCGCTTACCGATAGCGAACCGCTACCGCGGCTGATGTCTTGCTTGCCGTCCTAGGCCTCGGTGATATAATTGGGCAAACGTAAAAAAGAGGAGGAGGATCGCATGGCAGACGTTAAAGTACGGCCCCGGGTACTGAACCTCAAGGAGGAGATCGCCAAGGGGGGTTTCACCCCGATTAATGTCGCTCTGTCCGGCGCCAAGCCGGTGCAGATCGGCGAGGGCGAGCACACTTCCGCTGTCGACACCGGCACGGACGACTTGCCCGGGTACAACGTTAAGTTCCTGGTGGACGACCCGCGCAGCAAGCACCTCATTGAGATCGTTGAGGTCGACCCTGGCATGCGCAAGTACCGCCACCACCACAACAACGCTGAGACGGTTCTCGTCTTCCTGGAAGGTGAGGGCGAGTTCTACGTTGACGACAAGACCGCTATCCCGGTCAAGGCCGGCGACTTCGCTCACTCGCTTCCGGGCGAGACCCACGGCGTCGGCAACACCGGCAACGTGCCGATCCGCTACCTGGTCGTTGAGGGGCCGATGCCGCTCGACATGCATCGGGAAGACTAAGCAAGCGAGCTAACAAAAAGAGGGCCGGCTCTTCAGCCGGCCCTCTTTTCTGTGGCTGGAATCGCCTAGGGCGTGTCTTCCAGGAGGAAGACGCGCGCCGGCGCACCGTCGCCGCCGACCAGTTTGAGCGGCGCGCAGACCAGCAGGTAGCGGCCCGCCTCGACCTTGCGCAGGTCGAGACCTTCCAGGATGACAATGCCCGCGCGCAGCAGCGTCTGGTGCACCTCGTGCGTGGGCGAGTGGAACCGCTCGATCGAGAGGTAGTCGATCCCCGCCAGCAGCGTGCCGCGCTCCACCAGCCAGCGTGCGGCGTCCGGCGTGATGTGGCTGAAGTCCTCGTGGAACGTATCGTCCTGCCAGAAACCGCTGTTGCGCGTCTTCAGCAGGACGCGCGCGGCGCTGATCGGCGGCTGGGCAGCCTCCAGGTCGGCGGCGGTGATGACCTTCCGCTCGCCCATGTCGACGACGTCGCATTCGCCGACCAGCGCCTGCAAAGGCAGCGACTCGATGGCAGGCGCGCCGTCGATGAAGTGGTGGGGCGCATCGACGTGGGTGCCCGTGTGCGCTCCGACGTAGAGGGCCGTGACGTTAGCGGAATCGCCTTTGCTGATCTGCTTGAGTGGCTTCAGGCTGGGGCCTGGCTCGCCGGGGTAGGTCGGCATGCCCGGCCGCAGTGCCAGCGTTATGTCATGCACTCGCGTCATGTCTGAGCCAGCCTTTGCTGAGCGCTAGGGCAGGAGCTCGTGCTTGAGCACGCCGATGAACGGCAGGTTGCGGTAGCGTTGCCGAAAGTCCAGCCCGTAGCCGACAACGAACTCATCGGGTACCTCGAAGCCCACGTAATCCAGCTTGACGTTGGTCAGGCGTCTGATCCGCTTGTCCAGCAGGGTGCAGACCTTCACGGAAGCCGGCTTCTTCGTCGCCAGGTACTCCAGCAGGATGTTCAGCGTCAGCCCCGTATCGACGATGTCCTCGACCAGGATGACGTCTCGTCCCTTTACGTTCTCATCGAGGTCCTTGAGTATCTTGAAGGCGCCCGGCGCGCCGCTGTAGCCGGAAAAGGCCAGGAAGTCCAGGTTCACGGGGATCGTGATGGCGCGCACCAGGTCGCCCAGGAAGCAGACTACGCCGCGCAGCACGCCGATGAGGATCGGCTCGCTGTCGGCGTAGTCGCGGCTGATCTCCGTCCCCAACTCGGCGACCCGCTGCTGCAGCTTGTTGGCCGGAATGAGGATTCGGTGGACGTCCGGCACGTCGTCCGGGCCCATCGGGCCATAGCCGTACTTGGTGAGGAAGCGGAAGAGTTCCGCCTTGTGGAAGAGGCGGATGTTGACCTCCGGGTACATCTCCTTGAGGAGGCGCAGCTTGCGGTTCTTCTCCGCTCGCAGGCCGCTCTTCAGCGTGGTCAGCTCCACGTAGAGATCGAACTGTGGCAGGTAGAAGTCCGGCGTGAACGCCTCCATGACGCGGCCGTGCTCCCAGCGGAAGGGGAAGGAGCGCGGCTCGTAACGCCACTCTATGCCGTAGAAATCGAGAATCCCGCCGAACTCTGCCTCCGACATGTGCATGAATGGCGCCGGCACGTTGACCCGCGCCGGGTCGATCGGCGGCTTCTCGGCCGGCTCCTTGCGTGCCCGCGGCTTGCGGGTGCGCTTGGGCTTCTCCGCGACCGCCGGCACAGCGGCTTCCTCCTCTGGCTCGGCGTCGTCCTCCGGCCCAGGGAAGTCGATTACGCCGTCGCCGCCCGCGGCGCGACGCGCGGCCGCGCGCTTGCGCTGCAGGCGGCGACGTTGGCTGCGGCTGTAGGGCGTATTGCCATCGGTCTCCGGGAGCGGTGCAGTACCGGTCTCGGCGTCGTCCTGGTCGGCCTGTGCCGATTCCTCATCGTCGAACGAGCCTGTCGCGGCGAACTCTTCCCCTGGGGGCGCTTCAACGACGGTAGTCGCCTCAGGGGTGGGGTTCTTTTTAGTGCGGGGTTTTCGTGCTCGCGCCGGCTTGGGTGGGGGCGCCTCTTCCGTCATGGTCGGGAGGTCTTGAGTTTCGTCTAAGTCTTGCATCTAGCAACATTGTAAGGCCTGGGGGGTGAGGCATGCTAGCATTGCCGTTCACTTGTACCGCGGGCCGCGAAATCGTAACGTTAGTCTGGAGGCGAAGCGAGAAGCGATGCGTGTAGTGGTTGGCGCCGATCACGCCGGTTACAATCTGAAGCAGGTACTGGCCGAGACGTTGCGAGCCGGGGGCCACGAGGTCATCGACGTCGGTACGGATAGTACCGAGTCCGTCGATTACCCGGATTTTGCCGTCGCCCTCGCGGCGGAAGTCCTGGCGGGGCGCGCCGAGCGAGGTGTCCTCATCTGTGGTAGCGGCGTCGGCGCCAGCATAGCGGCCAGCAAGATCGCGGGCATCCGGGCCGGCCTCTGCCACGACACCTACTCCGCCCACCAGGCGGTTGAGCACGATGACATGAACGTCCTCTGCCTGGGCGCCCGCGTTATCGGCGAGGCCCTGGCGCTGGAGCTGGTGCACACTTTCCTGGCGGCCGCGTTTGTGCCGGAGGAGCGCTACAAGCGCCGGCTGGCCAAGGTGCTGGCTCTGGAGAAATAGCGCTAGCGACCGAAGATAACAAAAAGCAGGGGGCCGGATTTCCGGCCCCCTGCTTTGATTGGCAGTTCAGCGGCTAGTGGCCGTCTCCAATGGAGACCTTCTGCTCGCCGACAGGTCGGCGGTCGTAGGACTCGCCGGCCGTGACGGCCATGTAGGAGAGCCGCTCGTTGCCGGCCCGGATGCCGTGGACGACGTTGCGGGGCACGATGATGACGTCGCCCTTCTTGACGGGGACCTCTTTGCCGTCCTTCAGGTAAACGCCGCTGCCCTGTAGCACGATCTGAATGTGGGTGCTGGCCGGGTGGACGTGCGTGGAGTTTTCCTGGCCGGGCTCCAGGTTCCAGACCACCAGGTTGGCGTCAGGGTCCTCGGCGTACATGATGACCACGTTGCCTTCCTGCGGGTGGAACTCGGTGAACTTCATCGGGTCGTGGACGCCGTCTCCCATGGTGGCCGACGTCATCTTCTTGTCCTGGTTTGCAGGCATATCTTAGGCCCTCCTCTTCGGCTATCTGTAGCGAAACGACCGTAAGCCGCCGCCGAAGAGGCGGGGGCCTACGGTCGTTGCTTGAGTGTTAGCTTAAACCTTCCAGTAAACGGCGCCGCAGCCGGTTACCCACGGTACCACCGGCTCGTACGTCGCGACTTCGCCCTTGGAGTTGGCCGGCATGCTGCCCATGACGCCGATCCAGTTGCGGATCTCGTGAGCGCCGTTGCCGCCCTTGCCGATCTCGTCCGGGGTCCAGTCAGCGATGGACTCGAGCTTGCCCTTCTCGATGTTGTCGAGGAAGCGCTCGTCGAACTCGACGTTGATCAGGCCCATCTCCGGGGTGCCCACCCAGTGGGAGATACCACCGGTGCCGATGACCGCAACCTTCTCGCCCTTCGGCCGGCTGGCCACAACCTGGCGGATCAGCTGACCCAGCTGGAAGATGCGCCGCGGGTTGGGCATGGGCTCCATGACGTTGTTCAGGATTATCGGGATGACCGGAACGTCATAGTTCGGGGTGACGAAGTGCAGCGGGATAATGCTGCCGTGGTCCAACGCCAACTCCTCAGAGAAAGAGAGGTCGAAGCCGCTATTGATGGCCTGCTTGACCAGCTCTCGCGCCAGTTCCGGGTGACCCGGGATCATGCGGTGCGGGATCTTGAGCCAGGACTCCGGCTCAACCGGACCAAAGTGTTGCTCGCCCATGCCGACGC
>DASRHH010000103.1:0-5857 GCA_035650635.1 Dehalococcoidia bacterium
AAGGCAAGTCGATAATGCACATGGCCTTCGACCAGCGCACGGGCAACCTCCTGGCCGCCGCGCTGGACTTCTGGTTTGGCGCTCGGGTCTACCAGAGCGCGAACTTCGGCCGCACCTGGGACGAGCCCGTGACCGGACCGAAGTTCGCTGAAAGTTCCGGCCAGAAGCTGGAGAAGGTCTGGGAGGTGGTCCCGGGTCGGCCTGAGGAGCCGGGCGTAATCTATGCCGGCTGCGAACCGGCATCGCTCTTCAAGAGCAGCGACGGCGGCGTGACCTGGCAGCATATCGAGTCGCTCAACGAACACCCGACGGCCAAGACCTGGATGCCATCCGCAGGTGGCCTCTGCCTGCACAGCGTCACCCTGGACCCGATAGACCTCAACCGCATGTACGTCGCGATCTCCGCCGGCGGCCTCTACGCCACGACCGACGGCGGCCAGACCTGGGAGCCGCGCAACAAGGGCGTGCGCGCGGATTTCTTCGGAGAGGAGCCACCGTATTACCCGGAGACCGGTCAGTGCGTGCACCGGGCCGGCCTGCATCCCGCCATCCCCAACCGCCTCTACCAGCAAAACCACTGCGGAGTCTATCGCAGCGATGACGCCGGCCTCAACTGGACCGAGGTCACTGAGGGTCTGCCCGCGGAGTGGGGCCTGGCCATGGCGATCCACGCGCACGATCCGGAATGCTTTTACGTGGCGCCCGCCACCAGCCAGATGCTGCACTACCCCGAGGGCGGGCGCTTTGCGGTCTATCGCACCCGCGACGCCGGCGGCATCTGGGAGCGGCTAGACAAAGGCCTACCGGAGTCAGGTGCGTTCGTGAACGTCCTGCGCGAAGGACTCGCTGTCGACGGGGAGGATCCCTGCGGCGTCTACGTCGGTACGAACACCGGCCAGCTCTGGACCAGCGCCAACGAGGGCGACACCTGGCAGGCCGCACAGGCGTTGTTCCCGCCGATATCCAGCGTGACGGCCTTCTCCGCGTAGTCGAATAGCACCGCTGCACCACTTGGAGCAAGCACCCACCTTCATTCTTGACGTGAAGGCCGGTCTGCACCAATCACATTTCAGCGAGTAGACTTTAAGCCGTATGAGACGTGGCGCTGAACTCCTGAAGAGCCATTATGGTGGGGTGGCAGTGACGCTTGCCGCCACAGCCATACTCGTGGGCGCGCTAGCACCGTTCCGCAGCGAGGTCGGCCTTCTTAACGCCGGGTTCATCTTCCTGCTGCTGACCTTGATCATCGCCGCCGTATGGGGCAGGGAAGTCGGCATTTTCGCCGCGTTGCTCATCAACCTAGCGTTCAACTTCTTCTTCATCGACCCGCTCTTCCAGTTCACGGTGCAGCAGCCGCGCAACGTCGTCGCGCTGGTCGTCTTCCTCATCGTCTCGGTCATAGGCGGCACGCTCCTCGCTTCGGCGCGCGAGGCGGCCGCGCAGGCACGGCGTCGCCAGGCCGAGGCGGAGGTTGCCCTGACGCTCAGCCGATCGATGAGCGGCCAGACGGAGCCCCAGCAGGCGCTGGAGACGCTCTGCCGCGAGGTCACGCGGGCATTCGATTCACCTGGGGCAGCCGTGCTGACGCGGACGCCCGACGGCTGGTCGGTCGTATCACATGACGGCTCCGAGGCCGCCCGGCGGCCGACCGACGCCGAGGAGCAGGCCATGGCCGACCGGGCCGTCGCACTGGGGACCGTGCAGGGCCTCGGCGAAACCGGTCTCGATAAGCGGACAAAGGCTCGGCGGATCGTGCGCCCCGGCCGCAGCAGTCCGCTGAGCCGGCGTGAGCAGTCGGTCGCCCTGGTGCCCCTGAAGCTGGGTGACCGCGTGCTCGGCGTCCTGCGCCTGGACGGCCCCATCGGCGCAACGCCGTTCCGGGACCAGCCGGCACCACTGCTGAGCGCGGTCGCCGGCGAAGCGGCCGTGGCGCTGCAACGCATGGAGTTGGCCAAAGCGGCTGCTCACGCGGAGGCGTTGCGGCAGGCTGACGAAATGAAAACGGCTCTGCTCGCCTCCATCTCGCATGACCTGAAGACGCCGCTGGCCACCATCAAGGCCGCGATCTCCAGCATTCTCGACGCCAGGATGGCCTGGAGCGACGAAGACCTCGACGCCTTTCATCAGACTATCGATGCCCAGACCGAGCGGCTGAACCGCCTGATCAGCGACATCCTGGACCTCAATCGCATCGAATCCGGCATGCTGACGCCGGATCAAACGCCCTTGCGAGCCAACGACTTGCTGGAACGGGCGCGGGAGATCACCTCGATATCCACCGGCGGCCGCACGGTCACGGTCTCAGCGCCGTCCTCGCTCCGACTCCTGACCGACGAATCGCTGATCATTCAGGCGCTGGTCAACCTCATCGAGAACGCTGCCAAGTACTCCACCCAGGGCGGCTCGATTCACCTCAGCGCCGCGGAATCAGGCAGCCAAGTCGTTCTCACCGTTGCTGACGAAGGGCCCGGAATCCCTCCCGCCGATCTTCCCCACGTCTTCGATCGCTTCTATCGCGCCCAGGAGAGCAGCCGGCGAGTCAAGGGCAGCGGCCTGGGCCTGAGCATCGTCAAGGGCTTTGTCGAGCTGTGTGGCGGTACGGTCGAAGTGCGCAGCGGTCCGGACGGCACCGTCTTCAGCATCCGCTTGCCCGCGGCGCCGGCAGCGGAAAGAGTGACCGCGTGAGCGCTCCCCGCATCCTCGTGGTGGAGGACGAGGCGCAGCTGCGTTTCGCCCTGCGCCGCTACCTGGAGCAGGCCGGCTACGAGGTGCGAGAGGTGGAGGACGGCGCCGGCGCTCTGCGAGAGGTCGCCGCCTTCAAACCGGACGTTGTGCTGTTAGACCTCATGCTGCCGGACATGAGCGGCGTCGACGTCTGCCGGGATATCAGGCGTGGCCACGAGACGCCGATCGTCGTGCTATCGGCGCTGGGGGACGAGGACACCAAGGTGCGGGCGCTGGACCAGGGCGCCGACGGCTACCTGACGAAGCCCTTCGGCATGGAAGAGCTCTTCGCGCGCATCCGCGTCGCCCTGCGCCACGGCAGCTCGCTGCGCGCCAACCAGCCGCTGGTCGAGGTCGGTGATCTGCGTCTCGACCTCGAAAAGCGTCGGGTGACCGTCGGTACGCGCGAGGTCACCTTGACCCCAACCGAATACAGCCTGCTGAAGTACCTGGCGACTCACGCCGGCAAGGTGCTGACCCACCCGATGATCCTGCGCGAGGTCTGGGGCTCCGAATACAGCGACGATACCGGCGTCCTGCGCACCTGCATCAACCAGCTGCGCGCCAAGCTGGAAGACGACCCGAACGATCCTCGCTTTATCCGCACCGAACCCCGCATCGGCTATCGGTTCGGCGGCTTCTGATCCTGACAACTCTCTGACGCAGGGCTCCGCTCCACTAACACACGCCTGATGGGCGCCGGCCTAGGCTGGTCTCATGAAGGTGCTGCTGGTGGAGGACGAGCTTGCCCTGGCCGACGTCCTGGCGCGCAACCTGCGCGCCCGCGGCTACGACGTCCGATGCGAGCCAAGCGCCCGTGGCGCGATTCGCAGCCTGGCGCAAGGCCTCCCGGATGCGCTCGTCCTCGATATCAACCTACCGGACGACTCCGGCTGGGAGGTGATGCGACGTCTCAGCGACTCTGAGCGTCGCCGCCTGCGCACCGTCATCATCTCTGCGGCGCCCATTTCCCCCAAGCGCATCGAAGAGTTCCGGCCGAAGCACTGCCTGCTCAAGCCGTTCCCGCTGGAGGCCCTGGCGCGTGCGCTGACGGATTCGCCTGCAGAAGAGGAGACCGCATGAACGACCTGGTATTCATCGCCATCGGACTCTCCCTGTTCGCGGGGTTCATCATCGCCATCTGGGGCTTCGGAGAGGTTTGAGATGGAGAACATACTGCTGATCATCGTCGCCTCGCTGGCGATGGTGTATCTGATCTTCGCGCTCATTCGGCCGGAAAGGTTCTAGCGTCCCATGACCGTCAGCGGCGTCCTGCACATCCTCATTTACTTTGGCATCATCCTGGCGCTGACGAAACCGCTCGGCGCCTACATGGCGATGGTCTTTAGCGGCGAATCCAATGTTTCGAAGCGTTACTTCCGGCCGGTGGAGCGGGCCATCTATCGCATCTTCATGATCGACGCGGAGCAAGAGATGGACTGGAAGCGCTATGCGTTCAGCGTCCTGGCCTTCAGCGCGATTGGTTTTCTCTTCGTCTACGCACTGCTGCGGTTGCAAGGAAGCCTGCCGCTAAACCCGGAGAGCCTGGACGGCACCAGCACGCACCTGGCGTTCAACACGGCCTCCAGCTTCACCTCCAACACCAACTGGCAGGCTTACGGCGGCGAGAGCACTCTCAGCTACCTGCCACAGATGCTGGGGCTGACAGTGCAGAACTTCCTCTCGGCAGCGGTTGGCATCGTCGTCGTAATCGTGCTTATCCGCGGCTTCTCGCGCCGCACGACCAGCGACCTCGGCAACTTCTGGGTCGATGTCACCCGCTGCACTCTCTGGATCCTGATGCCGCTGTCGATAGTCCTCGCGGCGCTGCTCATCTCGCAGGGCGTGATTCAGAACTTCAACTCCTATCGAGAGGTGACGACGCTGGAAGGCGCCAAGCAGATACTGGCGATGGGCCCGGCCGCCTCGCAGATCGCCATCAAGCAGCTGGGCACCAACGGCGGCGGCTTCTTCAACGCCAACTCCGCAGTCCCCTTCGAAAACCCGACTCCATTCTCCAACTGGCTGGAGATGGTCGCCATCCTCCTCATCCCGGCCGCTCTCACCTACACCTTCGGCAAGATGGTGGGTGACACCCGGCAGGGCTGGGCGATCTTCGCCGCCATGAGCATCCTCTTCCTGGCCGGCGTCTTCATGGTCTTCGCCGCAGAGCAGCACGGCAACCCGATCCTGGGTGATCTCGGCGTCGACCAGGCTTACGCCACCGGCGACGTAGCCTCATCCGGCGGCAACATGGAGGGCAAGGAGGTGCGCTTCGGCATTGCCGACTCGGCGATCTGGGCTACCGCTACGACCGATGCCTCCAACGGCTCGGTGAACTCCATGCACGATAGCTACCAGCCGCTGGGTGGGCTGGTGCAGCTGTTCAACATGCACCTGGGCGAGATCGTCTTTGGGGGCGTCGGCTCCGGCCTTTACGGCATGCTCGTCTTCGCTATCATCGCGGTGTTCGTGGCGGGCCTCATGATCGGACGCACGCCGGAGTACCTGGGGAAGAAGATCGGGCCCTATGAGATGAAGATGGCGGCCATCTACTTCCTCATCAGCTCGGCCGCCATGCTGCTGCTTACAGCGGTTGCACTCTCTTCGGACCTGGGCAAGGCCGGGCCGCTAAACTCGGGACCGCACGGCTTCTCAGAGATCCTCTACGCCTACACGTCGGCCGGCGCCAACAACGGCTCCGCCTTCGCCGGGCTGACCGCCAATACCGCCTTCTACAACACCACGCAGGGCATCGAGATGCTGCTGGCGCGCTTTCTGCCGATGGTGGCGATCCTGGCGCTGGCGGGGTCCCTGGCACGGAAGCAGCTGGTCCCCATCAGCGCCGGCACTCTGCCGACGAACACGCCGCTGTTTGTCGGCCTGCTCACCGGTGTTGTCTTCATCGTTGCCGGGCTGACATTCTTCCCGGCGCTAGCGCTTGGCCCAATTGTGGAGCACTTCCTGGTCAACGCCAGGCAGGCCTTCTAGGAGAAACCCCATGCAAGAACGACCCTCGCAAGTAGCACGGCAGCGCAAGGCCGGCATCTCGATCTTCCAGGGCGCGATCATGCGCCGCGCCTGGCTGGACTCCGTCCTCAAGCTCAACCCGCTGCACCTCCTGGGCAACCCC
>DASRHH010000104.1:0-6941 GCA_035650635.1 Dehalococcoidia bacterium
GAGGTCGGAGCGCAAACCCTCCGCATAGACCTCTACGCCGCCGTCCGGCAGGTTGCGCGCGTAGCCATCGAGACGCAGAAAGCCCGCACGCCGCGCCACGAAATCGCGAAAGCCGACACCCTGGACGCGCCCTGAGACGATGGCGCGAACCGCTGCCGGCTGATCGGCCTGGCTCATCCCGCGGCTGGGACGAGTTCCGTGACGACTTCGCGCACGAGATCTGCCGGCACGTCGTCACGGATTACCGGCCGGCCGACGCCCTCCAGCAGCACCCAGCGCACGCTGCCGGCCGCCACCTTCTTGTCCAGCGACATCGCCGCCAGCACTCGCTCGCGGTCGACCAACGGCGAGATGACCGGCAGCCCGAACCGCGTCAGCAGCGCCCGCTGCCTCTCGACGACCTCCGCCGGCAGCAGGCCCATGCGTTCGCTGATCGTGGCGGCGCACATCATGCCGATGGCGACGGCCTCGCCGTGCAGCAGGGTCGTATAATCAGTGGCGGCCTCCAGGGCATGAGCGAGAGTATGGCCGTAGTTGAGGGTGGTGCGCAGGCCTTCTTCACGCTCGTCGATGCTGACGACCTCCGCCTTGATAGCGATGCTACGCTCGATGACCGGTGTCGCCACCTCCGGTTCGAGCGTCGTGATCGACTCCGTCCGCGATTCCAGGGTCTGCAGCAGCCCTTCGTCGGCGATGAAGGCGTGTTTGATCGCCTCGGCCCAACCGGAGGTCAGCTCGCGCAACGGTAGGGTGCTCAGCGTCGCGACGTCCGCGACAACCAGGCGAGGTTGGTAGAAAGCCCCGATGAGGTTCTTCGCCTCCTTGTGATTGACCGCGACCTTGCCGCCGATCGCCGCATCGACCATGCCCAACAGGCTGGTCGGCACCTGCACCAGCGGCACGCCGCGCGCGAAAGTCGCCGCGGCGTAACCGCCGAGGTCGGTGATTACGCCGCCGCCGAGGGCGACGATGGCGTCGCGGCGCTCCGCCCGTTGGCCGACCAGCCAGTCGAAGAAGCCGGCCGCCGTCTCCATCGACTTGCTCGCCTCCCCGGCCAGCACCAGATAAGACGGCGTCTCGAAGCCGGCCTCCTGGAGCGCCGCCGAGGCGGCGGCGCCATGGCGCGGCCAGACGTTGTTGTCGCTGATCAGGAAGGCGCGGCCCCGCAGCCCCACCTCGCGCAGGCGCTGGCCCAGCGACGACAGCTCGCCCCAGCCGACGTAGACAGGGTAGCTGCGGCTCGCCGTGCGGACGACGCAGGACGCGCCGGCGTAGGCGGTCGCGGCGGCTTCGCTGCCGGCTATGGCGTCGAGCCGTCCGGGGTCTGCCAGTTGCTCCGCCGAGTAGCGGCGCCAGAGCGCCACCACCTGTGACGCCACTTCCTCAGGCGTCAGGCCGTCGGTGTGGACGGTAGCGTCGGCTAGGGCATATGTCGCCTGGCGGCTGGCCTTGAGCTCGCGCACGCGAGCCAGCGGGTCATCGGAGGCGAGCAGCGGGCGGCCACCCGGGTTGCCGCCGGCGCGCAGCCGCGCCACGATCGTCTCCGGACGCGCCTCCAGGCAGACCACAAAGCCGCCGTCCGCCAGCAAGCGCCGGTTTTCGGCTCGTGTGAAGCCACCACCACCGAGCGAGATAACTAGGTTGCGCTCCTTCGCCAACTCGCGGAAGGCGCGCGTCTCCAGCTGACGGAACGCTTGCTCGCCCTGCGAGGCGAATATCTCCGGGACGGTGCGCCCGTTCTGCTGCTCGACCACGGCGTCGCTATCGACAGTGCGCCAACCCAGGGCCTTCGCCACCAACGGCGCCACCCTGGACTTGCCGCTGCCGGAGAAGCCGCTGAGGACGATGCGAGAAGGCCGCCTCAGCATCGCTTTAGGATTCCCAAGGGCTCAGAGCAAAAGAAACCGAATAAGTCATTACCCTGACACTTGGCAACATGTCAGCGGCGTACTTCAGTCGCTCGCTAACTTCGGGGACAATGATGATTCCAGTCACCATGCCGCCATTCGCCAGATTTTTCTTAACCCACCCCATATATCGGAGTAGCTGTCCGACAACTTTGTCATCGGACGGCGTCTTCTTCAGTTCTATCACCACAAAGTCGTTTGTATCCCGATCCTTAGCCAGCAAATCGATGGTCCCTATCGGAGGGGCTGGGTATTGTCGTCCGCTACTCTGCTCATCTTGGCATAGCTCTAATGAACGGCCGAAGTCGATGCGAGACCAATTGGCTTCAATGAACTCTTCCAAGTGAGATTCCATACGGAAGATATCGGGATCGTGTACCTCATCGGTTTCATCATCTGGCCGAGAGACTGAGGGCATATCTTGCCAATTGCTGCTGTCGGCCAGAACTCCAGCCAAAGCCAAGAACCGTTCAGGGCTTAACTTATTTATGGTGCGACGGTTTGGCTTGCGTAGATCAAAAGGAATTAATGCGACCTTATCAGCCGGTGGGCAGTTGTCTGACTGCCAACTGACCTTGATTCGGCGGCCATCTTTGTCGCCCCAAAGCGGCGCCCATGTATCAATAGCCTCACTTTGGAACTCCGCGATTCGGCCAATTCGGTTGTCCTTGAGAAAAGGAATGAGGAGATCACCGCGTGCCATTTCCTTAACTCTATTCCGAGCGAAACCATACGCCCCAGATGGCGCGCGCAATTCGGGATGTTCGCTGAGGTACTCGTCGGTCCCGAAGCTGATACTCACGACGTTCTCTTGTTGCCACCTATTCCAAAGACCCGGACGCTCCGGTTCCGGACATATGATTGACCAATACCGCACAGACCTTGCTCCTATCGCGCCGGACGCGCTAAGTCTCCGTCGTCTCTTCGGCGACGGGCGCCTCGGCGGCACCGCCGCGCGGGCCGATGGTATTGATGTAGGAATCGTAGTTGCGGCGCGTCTCCGGCAGGCTGTCGCCGCCGAACTTGTCGAGCAACGCCCGTGCCAGCACAAAGCAGACCATCGCCTCGCCGACGACGCCTGCCGCCGGCACCACCGAGACGTCGGACCGCTCGTAGTGCGCCTTGATCTCGGTGCCGGTCAGAAGGTCCACCGAGGGCAGCGGATTGGAGAGGGTCGATATCGGCTTGACGGCGCCACGCACGACCACGGGCTCGCCGTTGGTAATGCCGCCCTCCAGGCCACCGGCGTGGTTGCTGGCGCGGCGCCAGGCCCGGCCCTGCCATTGCTCCTGCGGCAGGATTACGTCGTGCGCCTGTGAGCCCGGCCCCTGGGCGACCCGAAAGCCGCCGCCGATCTCGACCCCCTTTATGGAGTGGATGCTCATGATCGCCTGCGCCAGTTGGCCGTCCAGCTTGCGGTCCCACTGCACGTGCGACCCCAGGCCGATGGGCGCTCCGGTGGCCCAGACCTCAAAGACGCCGCCCAGCGTATCGCCGGCCTCGCGTGCAGCATCGACGGCGGCAACGATGCGCTCACTGGCCGCGGGATCGGCGCAGCGTACGGCGGAGTCCTCCACGGCCTCCCAGTCGGGTTCGCCCTCGCTCTCGGCGGCGCAGATATCGCCGACTATCACCGTGTGCGAGTGCACGGCGATGCCGAACTCCGCCAGCAGACGCCGGCTGACGGCGCCGACAGCCACGCGCGCTGCCGTCTCGCGGGCAGAGGCGCGCTCCAGGATATTGCGCGCATCATCGAAGCCGTACTTCATGGAGCCCGCAAGGTCGGCGTGGCCGGGACGCAGGCGCGTCAGGCGCTTGGGCTCGCCTTCGAACGGCTCGATGCGCATGACCTCCTGCCAGTCCTCCCAAACGCGGTTGCGGATCCACAGGCCGATCGGGCTGCCCAGGGTCATGCCGTGGCGCACGCCCGACATGATTTCCGCGTGGTCGACCTCGATCTTCTGCCGCGCGCTACGGCCGTAGCCGCCCTGGCGGCGACGCAGGTCCGTCTCGATGTCCGCCTCGGTCAGGGGCAGCTTGGCCGGCATGCCTTCGACGATCACCGTCAGGCCCTTGCCGTGCGACTCGCCCGCGGTATGGAAGTCGAGCATGGTCATGCCGCCGACTCCAGCTTCTGCGCCGGCACCTCGTCAGCCGCCGGCGAGAGCGGCTCGATCGGCAAGGCCCGACCGAAGTCGCCCAGACGGTAGCGGCCAGAAAAGGCGTCGACGACGTCAACCGGCTGCCAGCTATCCCAGTCGACTGCGCGGGCGGCCTCCCGCGTAGCGACGGTGCTGAGGATGCAGCGCCGCTCGGAGGCGCCGGACTCGTCGCGGAAGGTGGTGTAGACGTCGAGCTGGACGCTCGCCAGCTTGTGATTCGGCACTTCGTAGAGCAGCATGTCCAGCGCTTTCGCTGTCACGGCGTACGCTTCTTGCAGTGGGCTGGCCAGCTCCTGCCAGGCGCCTTCGACCATGCGCTGCTCGCCCTCGGCCAACGCGCTGACGTGGGCGTGCTCCGGGCCGTAGCCCACCAGTTCCAGACTCTGGATGCTGCGCCAGGTACCGGGCGGCACCTCTTTCGGGCGGCGTTGCGAACGCCAGTGGTTGATGGAATCGTCCAGGATCTGGCGGATGACGTCCAGGTCGCCCTCGGCTGCCGCCTTGCGATAAGCCATAGAGGCGCGGGTGCCCTGGATGATCATCCAGGAGAAAAGGAAGAAGAATACAGTGATGCCGAGAACGGCCCAGGGCATCATGATCCGCTGCCCTCCAACGCCCGCTGCGCGGCGGCCATCATGACTTCGACCGGTGCCGGTCGCTCGGTCCACAGTTCGAAGGCTGCGGCCCCCTGGTAGACCAGCATTGGCAGGCCACCCAGCGTCTGCAGGCCGCGCGAGCGCGCCTCTCGCAGGAGGCGCGTCTCAGCTGGCCGGTAGACGATATCGACTATCAGGCCGCGCCGGGGCAGCTGCTCCGGCGATAGAGGGCTCGCGTTTTCGCTTCCAGAACCTTGCATACCTACCGAAGTCGAGTTTACCACCAGGTCAGCCTCTGGCGCCGCCTCCGCCAGACCCCCTTCCGACACCACCGAGAGGGCGCCGCCGGTCACGCCAGACCTCAGCTCGGCGACTAGCCGCTCGGCGCGCTGCCGGGTGCGGTTGTGCACGCCGATCCAGCCGGCGCCCGCCTCCAGCAGCGCCAGCACCACCGCTCGTGCGGCGCCGCCGGCGCCCAGCACCACCGCTCTCCGCCCGCCCGGCTCATAGCCGGCTGCGGCCAGGGCGCGCTGGAAGCCGGCTACGTCCGTGTTGTAGCCCCGCAGCCGGCCCTGCCGGTTGACAATGGTGTTGACGGCGCCGGTCCGCTGCGCCAGCGGGTCGAGCTCGTCCAGGAGGGGGATGACGGCCTGCTTGTGCGGCACCGTCACGTTGGCGCCCAGACAATCTTCATCCCGGAAGGTCGCTACCACCTCGCTGAGACGGTCTGCCGGCGTCTCCCAGGCCTCGTAGCGCGCCTCGATGCCGAGCGCGTCGAAGGCGGCCTGCTGGAGCACAGGCGAAAGCGTGTGCCCCAGTGGATAGCCGATGACGCCGACTCGCTTCACGTTCGCCTACGAGGTGTAACGCGAGACGTTGGCCAGGTGCTCGGCGTAGGTCTCCGCGAAGGCGTGGCTGCCGTCCGGCTTGGCGACGAAGTAGAGGAAGTTCGTTGGCGAAGGGTTGAGGACGGCCTTGATGGAATCGATGCGGGGGCTGCAGATTGGCCCGGGCGGCAGGCCGGCGTTGACGTACGTGTTGTAGGGGGAGCTGAACGAGTAGTCCGCCAGCGTCAGCTCGCGCTTCCAATAGCCGAAGCGCGCCACGCTGTCCGCCTGGCTGCCCAGCGCGTACTGCACCGTCGGGTCAGCCTCCAGCGCCTGGCGAATGGTGAGCCGCTTGAGGAAGACCTGGGCCATCGTCGGGCGTTCCTCCGCCACCTTGGCCTCGCGCTCGATGATCGAGGCGATCGTCAGCACCTGCGGCAGGGTGTATGGCGATTGATCGACCTGGTTGCGCAGGTCGCGCGTCAAGGTCTCGCCGAACTTGGTCAGCATCATCTCGATAATGTCCTTGGCCGTCGCTTTCGTGCCGAAGCTGTAGGTCGCGGGGTAGAGGTAGCCTTCCAGCGTCGCGTCCGGCTTGGCGTCCTGGAGGAAGGTGTACTCCTTGAAGTTGGCGACCACCGCCATCCGTTTGAACTCGTCCGCGGTCGTCAGGCCTGTCTTGGCGACGGCGTCGGCCACTTCTTCGAGCCGCCAGCCTTCAATGACAGTGACGGTACGGGTTGCGACCTGGCCATGGCGAATGCGCTGAACCGCCTCCAGCACCGGCGTGTTGTGGTCGAACTCGTACTCACCGGCCTGCAACAGCGAATCGTATCCCATCAGCGCCACCAGCACGCGGAACTGGGTCGCGCTATCGATAGCCCCAGCGTCCTGCAGCCGCTCGCCGATCTGCTTGGCGGAATCGCCCTCGAAGACCGAGACTGTGACCCTGGCGCCGGTTTGCGCGCCGCCAGACTTAAGGCTGCCGAGGCCGATGCTGCCCGGGCTCTCGCTGATCTGCCAGGCAGCCGCTACGAGCATCGCCAGCAGCGCCAGCATCCCGATGAGCGTCGCCGGGCGCAAGCTCAGGCCTCGTCCTTTCGGGGCAGCGAATCGAAATAGTCCTGCAGGATGATGGCAGCGGCAGCGGCATCGCGCGCCTGCGGCTTGTGTCCAGGGCCCAGGCGCTGCATGGCGTCGCTGGTTGTGTAGCGCTCGTCCCTGGTCTCGACCGGCAGGCCGACCCGCTCCGACAGTTTCCGCACGAACTCCTCCACCACCCTGGCCTGCGGGCCGATCTCGCCGCGCAGCGTCACCGGCAAACCGACGATGATCTTGCCGGCGGGCCGCTCGGCCAGCAGCCGCTCCACGGCCGTCACAGCGTCCCTGCCTGCTTCAACGGTCGTCAGCGGGATAGCGATACGGGTGCTGTCGTCACCGGCGGCGATG
>DASRHH010000105.1:0-8742 GCA_035650635.1 Dehalococcoidia bacterium
TCCTCCTGATCGTTTACCAGGCGGACGTAACGCGGTTGATCCCGCTCTACGCTGTTGGCGTCTTTGTCTCGTTCACGCTCTCACAGGGCGGCATGGTGCGACATTGGCTGCGTCTGCGTGAGCCGGGCTGGCGGATCAGCATGGTGATCAATGGCCTGGGCGCCGTCGCCACGGCTATCGTGGCAGCGATCATCGGCGGCACCAAGTTCACGCACGGAGCCTGGATATCGATCCTGCTCATGCTGCTGGTCATGCTGCTCTTCTACCTGATCCGCCGCCACTACCACTGGTTCGAGGCTGCTACGCAGGTTGATCCAGTCCGCGTGGGCGTGGCGCCGGCGACGGCGTTTGACAACGAGCACATCATCATCCCGGTTGAGACGATCGACATGGTGAGCATCGCCGCCGTCCAGCACGCGCTCAGCCGCACCAGCCGCGTCACCGCCATCCATGTCGCGGAGGACCAGGAGCAGGCCGAGGAGTTCCGTGCCGGGTGGGAGAGGGCGATTGCTGGCGTGCCGCTGCTGGTCATCGAGTCGCCGTACCGCGCCTTCATCACCCCGATGCTCGCTTACCTGGAGTCGCTCGACCAGAGCGAGCCGAACGTCACGAAGACGCTGCTTCTGCCGACGATCGCCATTCAGCACTGGTGGGAACACCCTCTGCACAACCAGACGGTCAAGCGCCTGATGCCGTTGGTGCGGCGCCGCACGAGCCTGCGAGTCGAGCAGTTCGCCTTCAATCCCCACTCGCGAACGGCAAGGGGCACAGCGGCTGCTTAATGCCGCGGCCCCGGTCATTTTTCGCGAGTTTGCTTGACCCCTTCGGCCAGTTTGGCATACCCTATGCCAATCTATCGGCGTTCCTATGACTGACCAGGTTTTGGCAGGCGGTCCGCGCCAGGGGGATGGGATCATGTTTAATCCGATTATTGTCGGTCTGGATGGGTCTGCATACGCAGAGGAAGTCTTGCCCTACGCCCGATGCATCGCTGCTGGCAGCGGTGCCAGCCTAACGCTGATGCGAATTGTGGAGCGTGCGGACGAGGTCGACGAAGCACAGGAGTATCTCAAGGCTCTGGCGACCCGCGTGGGCCAGAACGTCAAGCTGAGCGTGGCGCAGGGAAACGTCGCGGAACACATGGCGGCGGAAATCAAGGCCAACCCGGACAGCCTGGCGGCGCTATCGACGCACGGCCGTACCGGCGTCACAGGTGTCTTGCTGGGCAGTGTGGCCCTGACTGTCGTGCGGGGCGCCGGCAAGCCGGTGCTGGTCTACCGGCCGCGAGGCCATCTCCCGAACGGTGTGGAGATCAACAACGTCGTCGTTGCGCTAGACGGGTCTTCATTCTCGGAGACGATACTGCCCAGCGCCGTCCATCTGGCGAGCGACCTCAAGGCGAAGATAACCCTGGTGCAAGCGCTGCAGCCTGCGGGTCGCGAGGCGCGGAGGGTTCAGTCGACTTCGGCGGACGAGCTGGCGAGCCTTGTAGATAGCGGCGCTGGCAATCCGGACATCCTGGAATCCTCTTACCTGCACGGCCATGCTCACGACATCCGCACCCTGCACAACCTGGATGTGGAGTGGGAGGTCCTGCACGGCGACCCCGCAGAAGCGATCCCCTCCTACGTCAGCGGTAAGCGGGATGTCATCCTCGCCATCACGGCACACGCACGCCCGGCGGTAGAGCGAGTGATCTTCGGCAGCGTTACCTCGGCCTGCGTGCGCAACGCCGGCGTGCCCATCCTGGTCTACTGGCAGTAGACCAGCAGTTCGTCAGGAATATGACCCCTTTTTATGGGGGTCCTCTGTTTGGCGGCGGGTCCTCGCCGTGTTCCCGATAATGCTCCGGGTCCACGGCTTCCAACGCCAGGGCGCGGCTGAGCCGGAAGAACGGGGGCACGGACGTGCGCTGCAGCGTAAGCGTGATGACTGCCAGCGTAACGTAGGCGGCGCCGTAGCCGACGCGTACGGTCTGATCGAGGAAGAACAACTGCGTGCTGAAGAGGACGGCCAACAGGATCGCCTCCCAGTAGGCCATGCTCAGACTGATGAAGACGACGACCGCGAACGCCGATTGGCCCGCCGTCAGGAAGACCTCCTCCGCCTGCCGCGAGTCGAAGTCCAGCGGCGAGAGCGTCAAGCCTGAGATGCTGTAAGCCAGTGGTAGGCTGCCGACAAGCAGAGTCCATTGATTGACCTTCGAAGATAAGAGAATCGTCATTGCCGCCCCGGAGCGGCCGCGCATCGCCAGCATCGCCGCCAGCAAGAACTCCGGGGACTCCGATGCCAGCGGCGCGACCCACTGCACCAGCACGAACTCGTCGACGCCAAGGTTTTGACCGGTGTGCACCAGCCCTTCGGCGAAAGGTTCGGCGGCCGCAAAGACCACACCGGCCGAGAAGAGGAACAGCAGCAACAGCAGCAGGCGCCGCGGCCCTCTGGGTAGGGCCGCGATGGCGGCAGCGGGTCCGACGAATTCCTCCACTTCCCGGGTTGGCGAGCGCGAGGAGACGTAGAGGTAGAGCCCGAATAGCGCGAACATCGCCGCCGTATCGATGAGCGAGAGGCTGCCGCGGATCGGTATCGAGAAGCTGTAGAAGGTGGCGGCGCCCAGGAAGAGGATGCCGATGGCGTTGTGGCGGCCCACGGGCAGCTCCAATCGCCGGGTCTGGCGCCAGAAGATGAAGAAGATGAGCGGCCAGGCCATGCCGACCAGCAACCGGTTGCCGCCGGTCATGTTGGCGATCGCCAGGTGGCCATGCGCCGGCGTGTCTGGCGCCGTCCAGGCGAAATAGACGTCGACAGCGTATTCCGGCAACACTGCGACCAGTGCCAGCGCTACCAGGGCCAACGTCTGGGCGATCTCCGTCTCGGCGACCTCGGAGACCCAGGTCAGCAACAATGCCGCAGCGAATATCGCTATCCCGAAGAGGATCGCTTCGCCAGTGGAGCCGAGATGAGGATGCGGCGCGCCGGTGACTATGAGCAGGCGCAGCACCGGCGACGGCAAGCCGACCGCAATGGTCAGCGCAATGAGGATCCAGTGCCGCCGGGAGGTGCTCAACGGCGGACCGGCGATTTTCTAAAGCGGAATTGGGAAAAGGGAACTGAATGCGGAAACGGTGCGTGGAGCTGTGTGAGGAGACACATTCCGGCTATGCAAGTATAGCACGCAGCCGGCTAGAGACCAGTGCGACCCTGGTCTAACCGGGGAACTGTACCGAGCTGATGCAGAACGCCAGGACGCTCAGGGCCAGGAATGAAACCCCGAACACGAACGCCATCAGCAGAGCGTCGTCAGAGCTTGCCTTCTGAAGCATGTGCTACCTCCTTTCTTAAGAATCCTTCTTGTGCTCTCTTCACCCGCAGTATCAACTCTCGTTCTCGCCAAATTCTCGCCGAAATCTTTGGGGGAATCGCTTCGTTTGTCATTCCGACGCCCCCGCAGCTATACTCTGGCATCGCGTATCGAAATCTCGCGTTTCCGGTTTGGGGAGGCGAATATGAGGAAGTCCGTGCTTTCCGGCTACGTCCTGAACGGCCGTAACCCGCTTTCATATCTGGAATGGGGCCGCGAGTCCGGCCCAACAATCATCTTTTTGCATGGCCTGAGCGGGTACGCCTACAACTGGTGCTCCGTAGCCGAGCCTCTGGCCGCCGACTATCGTTGCCTCTCCCTGGATTTGCGCGGCCACGGCGATAGCGGACCCTCCCCGGAGGGCGAGTACACCTACGAGCTGTTCGTGACCGACGTGCAGGCGTTGATCGATGGCCTCGGCATCGAGACGTTCGCCCTGGTCGGGCACTCTATGGGCGGGCGCACTGCCATCGCCTACGCGGGCACGCATCCAGGCCGCGCCTCCTCCATCGTCGTCGTCGATCATGCGCCGAACCTGCCGATGGAGGCGGCGCTCAATATCAAGCGCTCCTTCGCGGCCATCCCGCCGGAGTTCGACTCCTGGCAGGCGGCTATCGATTACCTGCGAGAGCACTCCTCCAAGGCGTTATCTGCGGAAGAGATCGCTGAGCACGCCTTCTACGTCTTCCGGCCGATCCGCGGCGGCCGCGCCACCTGGAAGCTCGACCCCTTCGTCCGCGAGGAGTGGCTGAAAGATGAGTTACCCTCGCGGGCGACGACCGACGTCTGGCCGGAGCTGCAGAAGATCACCTGTCCCATGCTGGTCGTCAAGGGCGAGGTCACCTACAATCTCACAGCCGAGCTGTGCGAGCAGATGGTGCAGTACGGGCCGGACAGCTCCTGGGTAGAGATCCCAGGCACCAGCCACTTCATCGTCGATGATGACCCGGCGGCGCTAGTCGCGGAGCTGGCGCCTTTCCTGCAGCGGACGCTCGCCAGGCAGGAGCAGCGCACCAACTGACGCCGGCGACCGAAAGGAGGCTGCCATGGACAGCGAAATGGAGCCGATGTACCTCCCCGAAGTCGAGGGGTATGACCCGCCCGGCGAGCGCGGCGAGGAGATTCGCCAGATGCGGGCCGCCGGCATCCCGATACCGCAGCTGCTGCACCTGCTGGCCTTCAAGCCGGACCGCACGGCGCCGCTGACGGCGTTTACGCAGGCCGCTCTGCGCGGCCCTTCGCCACTGTCGCCCGGACAGCGCGAGCTGATTGCGGCGTTCACCTCCCGGCACAACCAGTGCCTCTTCTGAACTGGCGCCCATGCCGCGGTCGCGGCAGAGCTGCTGGGGGACTGGGAGCTGGTGCAGGCCGTCCTCGCTGACCACGAGAAAGCGCCGCTAACCCCGAAAGACCGCGAGCTGTTCCGCCTCATCGCCAAGGTGGTGGAGGCGCCGCACACGGTGACCGCCGCCGACCACGAGCGCGCCCGCGCCGCCGGCTGGACGGACGAGGCCCTCTACGACGCCGTCACGGTCGCGGCGCTCTTTCAGTTCTACAACACCTGGACGGACGGCACCGGCGTGCACGAGATGTCGCACCTGGCGTTCGACATGATGGGCAAGCGGCTCGCCGCGGAGGGCTACGGCCCGGGCCGTAGCCTGCCGCCTAGAGAATCCGGCTAGATCCGCAGCAGCCGCTCGGCGTTGCGGCAGTAGATCTTCTCGCGCTCTATAGGCGAAAGGTCCAGGCTGTCCAGGAACTCGTTCGTCCAGCGCATGAACGGCACCTGCGGCGAGAAGTTGTCCGTGCCGTAGACGATCTGGTCGAACCCGACCAGCTGCACCGCACACTCGAAGGACGGCTTGTACCAACAGAGACCTGTCTCAAAGTAGAACTTGCGGGCGTACTCGCTAGGAGGCCTCGGGATTCGGCGGTACTTCTCCCCGAAGGTCGGAAAGTCATAGCCGACGTCGATGCGCTTCGCCAGGTACGGTATCGCGCCGCCCATGTGCGAAAGGATCAGCAGCAGCTCCGGGAACTTCTCGTAGAGGCCGCTGTAGAGGAGCTTGGTGGCGGAGAGCGTCGTGTCGAACTCGTAGGCCAGGAGGATCGGCGACTCGTCGTCCTGGTAGTTCGGCGGGTCGGTCGGGTGCATGAAGACGGGCACGCCGCGCCGGGCCACCTCTTCCCAGAACGGCAGGAACTCCTCCGTGTGCAGGTAGCGCCCGCCGACGTTGGAGTTAACCATGACGCCGATGAAGCCCAACTCGTCCAGGGCGCGACGCAGCTCGGCCAGGCAGGCGTCCATGTCGTTGAAGGGCACATGGGCGAACCCCTTGAAGCGCTCCGGCTCGACGCGAATGGACTCCGCGATGGCATCGTTCATCAGCCTGCAGATCTCGGGCGAGTGCTCATCGACATGTCCGTAGACGAAGGGCGACGAGAGGATCTCGATATCGACGCCGGCCTGATCCATCTCTTCCAGGCGCTTGCCGACGTCCCAGCCGCCCAGGCCTGGGCGCGGGTTCTCCGGATAGTACTCGTTGAGCTTCTTGGTCAGGAACTCCGGGAACTCGTGGGCATGAAAGTCGATCCTCATCGCTCTCCTCCGTGTTTGGGCCTCCGCTTAGCGAGATGATAGCAGAACCGGCGTAGTACCCCCGGCTAGGCGGTGTCTGCGGCGGCCGGCGCGCGCCGGAAGCGGGGGGCTGACGATGCCAGCACCAGCAGGACGGCCCCCAGCGGTGCGAAGGCGCCCAGTGCGAAGACGCCGCGCACACCAAAGGCCAGCACCACCAACCCCCAGGCCGCTGCCCCGCCGCCGATCCCCAGGTCAAAGGCGCCGCTGAAGGTACCCATCGCTGTTCCCAGGCGGCCGGGTTGCGCGCGGTCGATGACCATTGCCTGCATCGCCGGGTGCACGGTGCCGAATCCGAAGCCGTAGACCACACCCGCTCCCAGGATGAAGAGCATGCTGTGTGCCAGCGCGATGAGGGCCATGCCGGCGCTCAACCCCAGCATGCCAGGGATGAGCACCGCCGTGCGACCCAGGCGGTCGGCGATGCGGCCGGCAAAGAGCCGCGTGACCACGATCGTCGCGGAAAAGACGAGGAAGAAGATGCCGGGGTTGCCCAGGCCGTCGTGCTTGACCAGCACGGCCAGGTAAGAGGTGACTGCTCCGTAGGTCACGGTCAGGAAGAGCACCAGCGCCGAGGGGAAGGCGGCGTCTTTGCTGACTAGCGTCATCCCGCTGAACCGCGGTTGGCTGCTATCCGAGACGCGGCGCTCCGATATCTGCAGGCCCAAGAGCACGGCGAGGGCCGCGGCGACGCCGGAGAGCAGAAAGACGGCATCGAAGCTGTAGGCCTCCGAGAGCCAGAAACCGGCCAGCGGACCGAGGGCGCTGGCGATGTTGAGCGAAGCCCCGAAGAGGCCCATCGCTTCGGCACGGCGTGCTTGAGGCGCAATGTCCGCCACGTAGGTGCTGAGGCCGGTGCTGTTGGCGGAGAGGCCGACGCCGTTGATCAGCCGCACCAAAAGCAGGGGCGGCAGCGAGCGCGCGAAGTGGTAGAGGACCGCGCAGATGCCGTAGGTAGCCGGCCCCAGAATTACCAGCGGCTTGCGGCCAAAGCGGTCGGCGCTGAAGCCAACCAGCGGCCGCAAAAGGAGCGACGCCACGGCCGACACGCCCATCACGAGCCCCACCTGCGAGTCCTTGCCGCCGATGTGCAGGAGGTAAAGGGGTATGACCGGCATGAGGATTTGGAAGGAGAAGGCAGCGAAGAAGATGGTGACGCAGGCCGTGACGAACGGCCTTGTCAGGATGCGCTCAGCGGGGGCCGCGCTGATTGTAGTGGCTCGCATGAAATCTTCGGGATGGTGAAAAGTGCCCCCATTGTAACAGGCAAGCCGTAACAGGCGACCGCTTCGCGCCCTCTTTCCTTCAGGGGGGTAATGGGTTAACTGGGTCACTCATCTCCGGCGAGACTTTGGCGAGAGTCGCCTGTCAACCTATCGAAGGGATAAGGGAAAGTGGGATTAGAGGAGGCGAGCAACTAGGTGATGCGAGGCTGGCTGAAAACCGGCAGGCGTCGGCCAGCCGAACTTGAGGAAGCACCAGAAGCCCCGCCTGTTGACGAGCAATCGGCTGAGCCGATCGAGCGGCCGCTGGTGGTGCTGCTGCCTGGCATGGGCAGCTTCCTCTCGTTCGAGCTGCACTCCTTCAGCGACGCGCGATCCGCCCTCGAGCTGCTGGAGGCCCGGTCCATCAAAGACGTGCGGGAGGTCAACGCCTTCTGGACGCTGCAAGGCCCGCCGCCGGCGCGCGCCGATTCTCCCTCCGAGGCGGAGGTGCTGGTCCTGACTCGCGACTCCGACCGGCCGCAAATGGTGCACCTCATCTCCTTCACTGACATCGACGCCGCTTATGCCTTCATACGCGCGGAGGTTAACGAGGGCCTGCCGTTGGAGTCGGTGCTCGTCTATTGGTCTCTGCCGATCGCTATCAAGCGCGACCGGATCGGTGTCATCACTATGTCGCCTTCGGTTTGCCCCAGCTTCGATCAGATTGCCGAAGAACGGACGCAATCGCCGGTGTTCGAGACCGTTGAGGCACCCATCCGAGACGAGGCAGCGGCTCTCGCCGAAGCCGAACCGCAGACGCCGGACGAGGAACCGAAACGCTGGCGCGACTGGCTGCCCGCGCCGGCACCATCGCTGCAGCCGCTTTTCCCGCCGGCGCTGTCCGGCACCATCGGCCTGGACTTCGAGGAACCGGCGGCCGAAGTCGCAGAGCCTGAGGTCGCCGAGCCGGAAGTGCATCCGGTAGCCGACGGCCAGCTCATGCCGGGCGACCTGGATGAACTGATGCGCTCGTTGACAGAGGAGGCGGCGGAGCGCTTGCCGCTCACAGCGGACGAGAACAAGCGTCTGGTTGAGGCCGAGTTGGGCCTGCTGCCTCTTTCGGAGCCTGATACGATGTCAAAGGAGGAGCCGCAAGAGGCCGCGCCCGAAGCGAAGCTGTGGCCAGAGCCCGGGGTCGAGGCCGGCCTCGGCCTGGGAGCGCCGCCGGACGACCCCGAAGCAGCAGAGCCAGAGCCGATTGCTCAGGCTTTCCCTGAGCCGGAGTTGATCCCGGAGGTCGTGCCGGAGCCGCTGGCGGAGGTGGCGCCGGAGATGCCAACGCCGGTTGAGGATATTGCAGAACCGCCGCTCCGAGATGTCGAGGTTCTGGACGAGAAGCCGCAAGTGTCTCAGCCCGAACCCAGGCTCTGGCCCGAATCAATGGTCGAGATGGCCGCGCCGCCAGCCGAGCCCAAAGGGGCGGAGCCGGAGCCGACTACGGAAGTGCCTCCAGAACAGGACCCGGTGCCAGAGATTAT
>DASRHH010000106.1:0-20147 GCA_035650635.1 Dehalococcoidia bacterium
GAGCTCTGCAAATACTTCGAGTGGTTCGCGGAGACCGAGTCCTGCGGGCGCTGCACCACCTGCTTCGCCGGCACCCGCCGCCTCGTCGAGATCCTCAATCGCATCAGCGAGGGCGAGGGCCGCGAGAGCGACCTGCAGCTGATTGAGCTGCTGGGCGAGACGATGCGCAACGCCAACTGCGTGCACGGACAGGCCGCCCCGACCTCCGTCAACTCGATGCTGCGCTTCTTCCGCGAGGAGCTGATGGAGCACATCCAGAACAAGCGCTGCCCCGCCCAGGCCTGCGCCGGCCTCATCCGCTACGAGGTGCGCCGCCTCTCTGACCGCCTGGAGCAGGCCGGCAACATCTGCCCCACCGGCGCTATCGTCCGGGAGCCCGACAGCACCTACTACATTGACCAGAAGCTCTGCATCAAGTGCGACGCCTGTCGAGAGATCGCGCCCGAGTCGATCGAGGTCGTCGACATCACGCAGCCGGAGAGCGTGGTCGAGCCCGCCGCCGTCAGCGAGTAAGCCGCCCCACTGCTGCTCCGGCGTTCTATAATAGACGGCGACCCGCCGATGGCAGAGACGCCGCTTCGCCGACAGTACCTCGAAATCAAGCGCCGCTACCCCCACGCCATCGTCTTCTTCCGTCTGGGCGACTTCTACGAGACGTTCGATGAAGACGCCGCCACCGTGGCCCGCGAGCTGCAGATTGTCCTCACCTCCCGGCCGGTCTCCAAGAGTGAGCGCGTGCCGATGGCCGGCATCCCGCACCATGCCCTCGACTCCTACCTGGCGCGGCTGATCCGCAAAGGCTATCGGGTAGCCATCTGTGAGCAGATGGAGCCGCCGGGCAAGGAGCGCAAGCTGGTGCAGCGCCAGGTCGTCCGGGTGGTGACGCCGGGCACTGTGCTGCAGGAGAACCTGCTGGACCAGCGCGCCAACAACTACCTGGCCGCAGTCATCATCGACGATAGCGCCGCCGGCCTGGCCTACGCCGACGTCTCCACCGGCGAGTTCGCTTGCTGTCAGCTCGACGCCACGGAGCTAGAGGCCGAGCTGGCGCGCCTCGACCCAGCCGAGCTTCTAGCGCCGCCAAGCGGCGGGAAATCGGGCGGCGCTAGAGTCACGATCTCGGCGCTACCGCCGGACAGCGGCACAACGACCCTCCTGGCGCACTTCGCCGTGCCGGCATTGGAGTCGCTGGGGCTGGAGCGCCAGCCGCTGGCGGCGCGCGCCGCCTCCGCGCTGCTGACCTATCTCAAGGAAAATCAGCCGGCGGTGCTGGGCCACATCTCCGGCATCTCCGCCTACACGCCGGGCGGCGCCATGGCCCTGGATGCCCAGACACGGCGCAACCTGGAGCTGCTGCGGCCACTGCGCGAGGAGGGCGGCGCCTCGCTGCTGCAAACACTGGACTTCACCCGCACGGCGATGGGAGCGCGGCTGCTGCGGCGCTGGTTGGACCGGCCGTTGCTCGACATAACAGAGATAAGCCGCCGACAGGGCCGTGTGGCGGCCTTCGCCGGCTCGGCGGTGCTACGAGGCCAGGCGCAGTCGCTGTTGGGCGAGATCTCGGACCTGGAGCGCATCCTCTCGCGGACCAGCGCTGGCTCGGCTTTGCCACGCGAGCTGCTGGCACTGCGGCGCGGCCTGGAGCTGGCACCGCGCCTGCGCCAGGCCCTGGAAGTGGTGCCAGAGTTGGCCGAGACGGCGACCAACCTCTTGCCTTGCGAGGAGACAGTCGCGCTGATCGCCGGCGCCATCGCCGAAGCAGATGGCGAGCTGATCTGTGTCGGCTTCTCGGATGAGCTGGATCGGCTGCGCTCGCTGGCCCAGGACTCGCGGCAGTTCCTGGCAGACCTGGAGCGCCGCGAGCGCGAGCGCAGTGGCATCAAGGGTTTGCGCGTCGCCTACAACCGCGTCTTCGGCTACTACATTGAGGTTTCGAAGGCCAACCAGGACGCCGTGCCCGCCGATTACGAGCGGCGCCAGACGCTGGCCAGTGCCCAACGCTTCACCACGCCCGAACTCAAGGAAGCCGAGTACCAGATCCTGCACGCCCGCGAGCGGCAGGAGGAGCTGGAGCGCGAGCTGTTCCAGCAGGTCTGCGTCCAGGTCGCGGCGGACTCGCGGCGCATCTTGCAGACGGCAGCCGCCATCGCCGAGATCGACGTCTACTGCGCGCTCGGCGATGCCGCTGCCCGCTACGACTACGTCCGTCCGCAGGTCAACAACTCGCAGGAGCTGTTCGTCCGCGACGGCCGCCACCCGGTGGTGGAGCGGATGCTGGCGGAAAAGGGCGATGCCTTCGTCCCCAACGACGTGGAGCTGGACAGCGGTAGCGCACAGATCATGCTGTTGACCGGCCCCAACATGGCCGGCAAGTCCACCTATCTGCGCCAGGTGGCGCTGATCGCGCTAATGGCGCAAGTCGGCTCGTTCGTACCGGCGGCCGAGGCCCGCATCGGCGTCGTCGATCGCATTTTCACGCGCATCGGCGCCGTCGACGACATCGCGGCCGGCCGCTCCACCTTCATGGTGGAGATGGTGGAGACGGCGGCCATCCTGCACAATGCCACAGCCCGCTCGCTCCTGCTCTTCGACGAGATTGGCCGCGGCACCTCCACCTACGACGGCATGGCCATCGCGCGGGCCGTGGTGGAGTTCCTGCACAACCGGCCGGAGGTGGCCTCACGCACGCTGTTCGCGACCCACTACCACGAGCTGGTGGAGCTGGCAGACCACCTGCCGCGGCTGCGCAACTACAACGTCGCAGTGGCGGAGGAGGCCGGCGGCATCGTCTTCCTGCACCGCATCCTGCCGGGCGGCGCCGACCGCTCTTATGGCGTGCACGTGGCGCAGCTGGCCGGCCTGCCAAGGCCAGTGGTGCTACGGGCGCAAGAGCTGCTGGAGCAGCTGGAGGCGGCGCCGCGCAACGGCACCTCGCGCCCCGCCGCGAAGGTGAAAGCGCCACAGCTGTCACTCTTCGCGGGCGAAAACGGCCTGCTGCGTGAGATCGCCGAGCTCGATATCGACTCGCTGACGCCGCTGGAGGCGATCACCCGCCTCTACGAGCTGCGCCAGAAAGCACGAAACGGCGGATCGCCGCCGGAGGAGGGTTAGGTGAGAGGGCTGCGCAGGCTGGCATATCGGCTGGCTACCCGTTCGCATGTATTTGTCTACCGCCTGAGCGGCGGCGCTATTGGCGGAGGCTTCGGCAAGGCCCCCGTGCTGCTGCTGACGACGCGGGGACGGCGAACGGGGAAAGCTTACACGACGCCGCTGCTTTATCTGCGTGACGGCTCGCGCCTCATTGTCGTGGCTTCTAGCGGTGGCGCCGACCGCGATCCCCAGTGGTGGCGCAACCTCAAGACGCATCCTGAGGCCAGCGTGCAGGTCAAGCGCGACTCACTGGCAGTCAGGGCTGAGCAAGCAAGCGCGGAAGAAAAGCAGCGGCTTTGGCCACTGTTGGTCCAGATGTACAAACCCTACCAGAGCTACCAGGAGCGGACTGCCCGCGAGATCCCGGTGGTGGTCCTGAATTCGGCGGGGCCTACTCCTCCGGGGCCAGGCCCAGCTGGCGCATCATAGACATCTCCTCGAAGTAGCCCCAGTGCTCCACGACCTTGCCGCCACCGAAGCGAAAGATGTCGACGACACCAATCGAGAAGCGCCTACCAGTCGGCGTGCGCCCATGAAGTCGCCCTGGTGGCTGCCGGTGGCGGTCACCCGCACCATCCCCTTATCGCCCTCGAAAATCTCGTCCTCAATCGTCATCACCAGGTCTGGGAACGAACCCTTGATCAGCTCCACGGCAAATTTAAGCGCCTCCGGGCCGCGGTGGCCGCCGGACATAGGATCGTGATCGACAGCGTCTGCTGCCATTACGCGCTCAGCAACAGAGAAATCGCCCTGACCAAATACCTTGTCGTAGATCTCGCGGATCAGGGCGTTATTCTCTTCAACTGACATGCTGTCCCTCCTTTGCGCTGCTCCCAACTTACGGGCGCGCGCTGAGGGGCGTCAATCCCGCCGCCGGGGGCTGCAGCCAGGCCGCACGCCCATGCTAGAATCCGCCCAGAGGCGCTGATTTTTGGCCATCCGCATCCTTCCCGCAGACCTAGCCGCGCAGATCGCCGCTGGCGAGGTGGTGGAACGGCCCGCCTCAGTGGTCAAAGAGCTGCTGGAGAACGCCATCGATGCCGGCGCCCACTCCATCGCCGTCGAGGTGCTCAACGGTGGCCTGGACCTGATCCGCGTCAGCGACGATGGCTGCGGCATCGCGCCGGAGGAGATTGAGGTCGCCTTCGCGCGGCATGCCACCAGCAAACTAGCCTCCGCCGAGGACCTCTTCCGCATTGCCACGCTGGGCTTCCGCGGCGAGGCGCTGCCCTCGATCGCAGCGGCCGGCGACGTCGAGGTCTATTCGCGCGTGCCGGGCAGCGAGTCCGCGACCTACGCCCGCATCGAGAGCGGCCGGCTGGTTGAGACGGGCCTGCGTGGGGCGCCCGCCGGCACCTCCTTCGCCGTCAGCAAGCTCTTCGAGCGGCAGCCCGCCCGCCGCAAGTTCCTGCGCTCGCCGGCCGGCGAGGCGAACCAGATCAGCACCGTGGTCAGCCACTACGCGCTGGCCTACCCGGAGATCAGGTTCAATCTGCGCCTCAACGGGCGGACGAGCCTGCAGACCGACGGCTCCGGCCGACTCGAGGACGCCGTCGTGGCCGTCTACGGTGCTGAGGTCGCGGCCGCCCTGCTGCAGGTAGAGTCGACCTCTGGGCCGGTCGAGGTGCGCGGCGTCGTAATCGCGCCGCATGTCTCGCGCTCCAACCGCGGCTACATCAGCATCTTCATCAACCGCCGCTGGATCCAGAGCCGCCGCCTCACTTACGCCATCGAAGAGGCCTACCAGGGCTTGCTTATGGTCGGCCGTTACCCGATCGCGGTGCTCGACATCCGTCTGCCGCCGGACGAGGTCGACGTCAACGTGCACCCGACGAAGGCGGAGGTGCGCCTGCGCGACGAGTCCGCGGTCTTCGGCGCGATCCAGCGGGCGGTGCGGCCAGCCCTGCTGCGGCAGGCACCGGTGCCGGCCGTCGAGGGGCTCGGCGAGTCGCTGCACCTGGAGCCGCTACCGCTGACGCCATCGCTCTGGCAGACGCAATCGTCGCAGCCTCCGACCCGCGGCGAAGTCCCCGCCCCCGCAATCCCAACGCCGACGCAGGCGCTGCCGGTGCTGCGAGTGATCGGGCAGTACGGCAATCTCTACATCATCTCGGAGGGGCCGGAGGGCATGTACCTCATCGACCAGCACGCCGCGCATGAGCGCATCCTCTACGACGAGCTTTCGGCGAAGCGGGCGGCCGCCCGGCCGGAGGTGCAGGGGTTGCTGGAGCCGCTCACGGTGGAGCTGGCGCCGCCGCAGGACGCGGCCGTCCAGCAAGACCTCGAGGCGCTGCGCGACCACGGCTTCGAGATTGAGCCGTTCGGGCCGCGCTGCTACCTGCTGCGCACCATTCCGGCCGTCCTGCGCGACGCCGATCCGCGGGCCGGCTTCCTGGCCGTCGTCGACGAAATGCTGGAGTCGGAGAGCTACCCCGTGGACCGTGTCGCCATGTCGCTGGCCTGCCACGCCGCGGTGCGCGCCGGCAAGGCGCTGACGATGGAGGAGATGCGCGAGCTGGTGCAGCAGCTGGAGCGCACTACCGTGCCCAACACCTGTCCGCACGGCCGCCCGACGATGGTGCAGCTCAGCGCCGACTCCCTGGCCCGCGAGTTCGGGCGCCGCTAGGCGGTTAGTCCGCCTGGACGGTACGGACGCTGGACATCATCTTGGCGTAGAGCTCCCGACCGAAGCCCTTCATTTCGTGGCGCTCGGTGGCATGCTCCACGCATTGCTTGATCACCTCGTCGGTACTGTCGGCACGCGCCACAAAGTCGCAATCCAATCCGACATCGCGACAGCTCAGCTCTTTACGTTCGGCCATGGGTCCCTCCGCACAGTGGTTATATCGCGGCCATGATAGCCCGCTCCAGCCCGGCTGCCTAGGAGGAAAGCGAAAAGGAGCGCCGCTAGTTGATGCCGCGCTCACGCTTGACGGCGCGCACGGCGTCCATCATCACCCGCAGCTTGTCTTCCGCCTCTTCCACGGTGCGGGTCTTGAGCCCGCAGTCCGGCAGGATCCAGATGCGCTCCGGCGGCAAGATCTCCAGCGTCTTCTCAATGCCGGCCACGATCTCCTCAACCGACTCGATACGCCGAGTGTGGACGTCGGTCACGCCGACACCCAGGTCCTTATCGGCGGGGTAGGAGCCGTCCTCGAGGAGCTTGAGCAGCTCCCACTCGGTGTTCTTGAACGCCAGGTGGATCTGCTTGACCGGCAGCCGCAGCATGTCCTGGTAGACGATCGGCACATCGCCGTAGCAGATATGGGTATGGAACTCCGCGTCGATCCCCTCCACGGTCACCGCCATCGACTCGACCGCGAGGTCGAAGTCCTCATCCGGGCGGGTGTGGATGGCTGGCTCGTCGATCTGGATGTACTTCGCGCCAGCGGCCACCAGCGCCTGCACCTCTTCGCGAATGAGGCGCGCCATGTCGAGCACGGCCTCGCGCCGGTTCGGATAGTACTCGTCGAACGACCACTCGACCATCGTGTAGGCGCCGGTGAGCATGCCCTTGACCGGGCGCTCCGTCAGACCCTGCGCGAACTGCCACATCTCGACGGTCATCGGGCCGGGCCAGCGCAGCTTATCCGTGATGATCGGCTTGTGGTAGTAGCGGTTGCCGTAGGAGCGCACCAGGCCGCCCAGCTTCATGCTATCCAGCTGGTCGGCGAAGTAGGCCACCATGTCGCCACGCTCCATCTCGCCGTGCACCAGCACGTCGATGCCCAGGCGCTCCTGCAGGCGGATCCAGTACTCCGTGGCCTGACGCTCCAGCCGTTCCAGCTCCGCCTGGTCGATCTGGCCGCGGTTGAGTTGGCTGCGCGCCTGGGTCAGGTAATCCGGCTTGGGGAAGCTGCCGACCGCAGTGGTTATCAGACCTTCTGCCATTGTCTAATCCTTCGATTGCGCCAGCCGCGCGCCTGCCACCAGCCGCCGTAGCTTCTCGAAGGCGACCTCTCGCGGCAGGTACTCCAGGCCGCAGCTCGGATTGACATAGGCGCTGTCGGGGTCGCAGAACTCGAGGGCGCGCCGCACGCTGGCCGCGATCTCCTCCGAGCTCTCCAGCCGCGTGTTGCGGCCGTCGATGATGCCGAGGCCGATCTTCTTCTGCGGCCGCGCCTGGCGCAGTACGTTCCAGTTCCCCGGCTTCGACACGAGGTCGACGCCGATGGTATCGACAGGCAGGTCGAGCAGCTCCGGCGTTATCGTGCCGAACCAGGTGTAGAGCGCGGTCTCGGCGCTGACGCCGGAGAGCATGCGCGCCAGGGCTTCGCGCAAGACAGAGATGTCGCCGGGATGACGCAAGATCAGCGGCTCATTGATCTGGATGATCGGCGCGCCGGCCTGTTCCAGGTCGGCCACCTCGGGCGTCAGCAGCTCCGCGATCGCCAGCGTCAGGTCACGCCGGTTGCCATAGTGCTCGTCCTTGGAGAGCGCCGCCAGGGTGTAGGGGCCAGGGACAATCGCCTTGATCGGACGCGCGCAGCGGGCCGCGGCGAAGCGATAGTCTTTGCCGAGCACCGGCTCGCCAGCCGCCAGCGGGCCCTTGATCTCCGGCTCGCGGAAGTAGGTGTTCGTATCAAGATAGCGCTGCAGGCCACCGATCTCGACGCCCTGCCAGTGCCGCATCAGGTAAGTCTGGTCGTCGTCCCAGCGGATCTGGCCGTCGCTGACGATGTCGATGCCGGCCTCAATTTGCTCCTTGATGACCTCGGCTGTCACCTCGCCCTCGATCTCGGCGAGCTCATCCACGCTGAGCTGACCGCGCTCATGGCGAGCGATCGCCTGGCGCAGACGCGCGGGACGGGGGAGGTTGGGGATCTTGGGATAACTGCCGACGACAGTGGTTTGCATTGCTCAGATGGGCCGCCCGGCCTTCACAAGAAGAAGGGCCGCTGCCGATTGCGCGGTACGACCCTCAAGCGGTGCCAGGCACGGGGATACTAGCACGGGCAGGAGTTACGGTCAAAGGTCAGGCGGCCCGGCTCTGCGGGCGCACGCGGATGCGCGCCGCCACAGTCATGCCCAGCGGCACCTCGCGGCCTTCCACCTCGGCCACCAGCACGCCGCTGGGCGCCAGCTCCTTCACGCGCAGCTGGTGGCCAGGCATGATGTGCCCGCGCTCCAGGTAGCCCAGCAGATCCGGATCCTCCTCCAACTCCTCCGATATGAACTCGACGGTGCCCTGGTCGCCAGCGCTCAGTGTGTCCAGCGGCACCAGCTCAGGGTCGACTCGACCGCCGGTGCCGGGGATCGGGCTGCCGTGCGGACAGTGGGTCGGGTTGCCCAGGATCGCCATGATGCGCTCCTCCAGCCGCGGCGACATGATGTGCTCAAAGAGGTGCGCCTCGGCGTGCGCCTCCACCCAGTTCAGGCCAAGGATGTCGGTAAGGAAGCGCTCGGAGAGGCGGTGCCGGCGCACGATCGATTCCGCCAGAGGCCGGCCTTTATCGGTCAGCCGCACCAGCTTACGGGAATCGAGCTCCACCAGGCCGTCCCGCGCCATCCTGCGCACGGTGGCCCAGGCGGTTGGCGGCGTCACGTGCATGCGGCGGGCCAGCCCGGCCGAGAATACCGTCTCGCCTTCCATCTCCAGGCTGTAGACGGCTTGCAGATAGTTCTCGATCGTTGGGGAGGCGTGTCCTTCGGTTCTTGCGTCCAGCATTAGCTCGTACTAACTCCAACTACACATCGCCAGCAGCTCACCGTATTAGGATACGCTATCGCGGCAATGCTCGAAAGCGGCCCGCTGGGCTGGTTTCGCCCGTTTCTTTGGCGCTTTTCCGCTGTAACCGCAATCCCGGCGAGTTCCGGCGAGAACTTGGCGAGAAACTCGCAGGATACTGAGCGTGGAACTCAGACGAAACAGGAAAGGGTATCGAAATGATCACAGCAACTCGAGAGACCAAGAGCAGCCCGGTCGAATTGCGGTTCGACGGCATCGCTGTGCAGAGCCCGGCCTACGACATCTTCGCCGGAGCCCGCAACTGGCGCAGCGGCGTAGCGACAGCCCGCAAGGCGGACCCGTTCCTCAGCCGACACTGGCTGAACCAGCCCGGTCCCCGCACCCAAGAGCGGCTGACGATCCCGGCCTTCGCTCCACGGGAGCGTGAGCTGGCCGGCGTGGCGGCTTAGGGGGTTGATGAACATGACGACGATGATCCAACGAACCGTCAGCGCCGAAACCGGCGCCTTTGAGCTGGCCAACGAGCTCTGGGAGGCCCTGCACCTTCACGACCACGGCACCGGCGATCACTCTCGCCGCGTGGCCACGCTGGCGCGCCAGCTTGGCCAGTGGATGGGCCTGGAGCAAAGCCGGGTGCGCAACCTTGAGCTGGCCTGTCTCCTCCATGACGTGGGCAAGCTCTTCGTCTCCAGCGAGACCCTGACCAAGCCGGGCCTCCTCAACGACGGCGAGTGGGAAGAGATGAAGACCCACCCTGAGCTGGGCTCCGAGATGCTGCGCGACTACCAGGACCTCGACACCACGGTCGACTTCGACCTGATCGTTGAGATCGTTCACAGCCACCACGAGCGCTTCGATGGCACGGGCTACCCCCGCCGGCTGGCGGCCGAGCAGCTGACCATCGAGTCACGGATCTGTACCGTCGTCGACGCCTACGACGCGATGACATCAGACCGACCGTACGGCGTCCGCCTCAACCACGAGGAAGCCGTAGCCGAGATCTATCGTTGTGCGGGCACGCAGTTCGACCCGGAGGTCGTGCAGGCCTTTGGGACCATGCCCACCAACAGTATCCTTTCCTGAGAATTAGCGCGTAAAAGAGGAGGGGCGCCAGCTGGCGCCCCTCCTCTTTATCTTGAGTTGCTCTTACGCGGTCGCCTTGGCCTTGGCCACCAGCGGCGCGTACTTCTGCTGCAGCTGAGCGCTGCGGCGTCCGCACTCACGGGCGTTCTCGGCGTAAGCCTCGGGAACGACGTTGTAGGGCGGGCGGATGGGGCCAGCCTTCATGTAACCGGCCGCGTCAAAGCGGATCTTCTCCAGCTGGATGTTGTAGGAGCCGAACTCCTCGAAGCCACCCGGCGGGAAGAAAGTAGCGCCTGCCCAGGCCAGATCAGCGTTGATCTCCTTGGCACGCTCCCAGTCCTCGGCCAGGATTGCCTCCATCTGAGCGATGGACGGCGCCGGGCCCATCGAGGCGTCGGTCGACCAGGAGGCCTTGGTGCTGGCCGGGTCGATGCGCGCCTGGGTGTAGGCACCGGCGACGTGCGGCAGGAAGGCGATGCGCCCCTCGGTCACGTGGACCAGGGCCAGGTGCATCGCCGGGTTGGAGAACTTGGTCGTGATGATCGTCGGCGCTCGCTTGGAGACCTGAGCCCAGAACGGGATTGGGAAGTGGAAGCGAAAGGCGTTGGAGTTGCCGTAGACCATGATCGCCAGGTCCGGGAACGCCTCCGAGATCGTGGCGTAGTACTCGACGGCCATCGGCACGGTGAAGGCCTGCCACATCGGCAGACCCAGGATGGTGCCATCGGCACCGCGCTCCTTGATGAAGCGAAGGCGCTTGACGGTCTCGTGCACGCCCAGCGTCGTCGCACCGACGAAGAGCGGCACCCGGTGGTTAACGGTCGAGATGACGCAATCGGCTGCGGTCTGCCAGTCCTCAGAGCTGAGGGTGGCGCACTCGCCGGTGGTGCCGAAGGTGATGATGCCGTTGACCCCGTCCTCGATCAGCTGGTTCAGCCCGCGAGCCAGCTCGTCGGTATCGACGGTGTTCGTGGCATCCCAGCGGTCGGCGCCTTCCTTGGAGGGAGTCGGCGGGATGGCGATGACCCCCCTTAGGTCCTGCGCTGTAAGCATTGAATCCTCCTTTGATTAGCTTGCCGCCGGCTGGCCGGCGCAACACACCGCCACAGCAGCGATGCTGAATTATGGCTAGAATAACTGCTGCACTATCGATGTCAAGCCCCGCCTCGGGTGTTAGCTTAGCCCTCCAGGTGTTCGGGTCGTACGACCAGGACGGGCTTGCCGGCGTGCTCCACCACCTGGCTGGCCACGCTGCCGAAGATCAAGCGCTTCAGGCCGGAACGGCCGTGGGTGGCCATGGCGATGAGCTCAAAGTCTTCGTCACGCGCGACCTGTTTGATGACCTCGGCGGGCGCCCCGAAGTGCACCTCGCAGCTGACGTTGATGCCCACGGCTCGCAGCGGCGCTGCTTTCTCATCCAGGTACTCCATGGCTTCGTCCCTGATGCTGTCTATTGCCTGGTCCCTGGTCTCATGAGTCGCCGGTGAGGTGACGATGGCCGGCGCCGTTCCCAGCATCAGCAGCCGCTCATCTTCCTCAGTTGTCGCTTCCACGGGCGGGGGCAGTTCTTTGACCGACAGCAAGCGCACCTGGCAATCGGAGCCGGCAGCCATCCGTTGCACTTCCGCCAATATCGACTCCGCCAGGGGCGAGCCGTCCAACGCGACCAATATGCGACTGTACATACCTTGTCCCTCCGTCCCGACGCTTTTCAGCGTGAGCGGTCAAACGTTAAACCACCCGCCAAGTTTTTCCAAGAGCTTTTGAGGCAGGTTTTTCTTCCGGCCTTCGATTGGCTGCCAGAGCCGAAGAGTCGAGAGGCCGACACCCCGGCAGCATGTCCCGCCGCCCGAATTGACACGCAGGCACGCGGTTGCTAGCATCGGGAAAATCATTCGGGAAATCATTAAGGTTAGGGACACCATAACATGATGGAACCAAACGGCTACTGGGCGCGATTCTGGGACAAGCGAATGTCACGGCGCCGCATGCTCGGCGGCGTAATGGTCGCTGGCGGTGGCCTGGCAGCTGCGGCCCTCGTCGGCTGCAGCAGCGATAGCACCACCAGCACCACGACAGCCACTGAGGGCAAGCCCGTGACCGGAGGCAGCCTCACCCGCACGGCCCAGTTCGAAATCCAGGGCGGCCAGCTGGACCCCCACACCATTCCCACCACCTGGACACAGGACTACAAGCTCTGGTACCAGTCGCTGTTGATCCAGGACCCGCTAACCCTGGACCTTAACGGCCAGCTGGCGGAGCGCTGGGAAGTAGTCTCGCCGACGGAGTACGTCTTCCATCTGCGGCGGGGCGTCATGTGGCACAACAAGCCACCGGTCAACGGCCGGGAGCTGGTGGCGAACGACGTCGTCTTCAGCATGGAGCGCATCCGTACTAATAATCCCCGCTTCATTAGCCGCTCCGCTCTGGTCAGCGTCGACCAGATCACGGCGGTTGACCCCTACACCGTCTACGGCCGCGGCAAGACAGCGCACTACATGCAGATCAATGTGGCCGTCACGCCGTTCAACAACCCGAATGTCGTCAAGGCATTGCGCCTACTGATCAACCACCAGGAGATGCTGGAGGCTATCGGCAAGACATATCTGGGCGGCGGCAGCCACGGCCAGCTTCTGCCGGTGTCGCTGACCACCTGGGACCTCACCCAGCAAGAGTACGAGACCTACGCCGAGTGGCGGCCCGGCAAAGACGCCGCCATCCGCGACGCCTTGGCTCTGCTCAGCTCCGCCGGTTTCACGGCCGCCAATCCGCTCAGCTTCGAGCTGCTGGGGCGTGTCGAGAATCCGGGCGATTACCTGAGCGCTGAGGTGGAGCTACTGCAGTCGCAGTGGCGCCAGAACAGCCAGGGAATCCTCAAGCCAACTCTGCGGACCGTAGATCAAGCGACGATCAACACCGTGCAGACCAACCGCCAGTACCAGGTGATGAAGGCCGGCAACGGCGGAATCGCCAACGACCCCGATTCGCACTTCAGCGCCATCGTCGCCACCGGTGGCTCGCGCAACTACATGGGCTACAGCGACGCCACCCTGGACGGCATGATCACTCGCCAGCGACAGGAGTTCGACCTGGCGAAGCGCAAAGCCTTGATAAAGGAGATCAACGTCTACCTCATCGATCACGGCCCGATCACCATGGACTTGCAGTACCTCAACGCGGCGGCCGCCAGCAACCGCGTCCACGGCTACGTACCGGAGGGAGAGCTGCCAACGATATATAACGGCGACCTTTATGACGATATCTGGGTGACCGGCTAACAAATTACCGGTTAAGGGGCTAGAATAAGACAACTTCACACGGTCTTCGGCACTAGGAGGTGCTGGCGATGGTATTGGGTTCGGAACTTTCGATAGGAGACCTGGTCAAAGAGACGCCCACTGACTTCATAGTTCACAAGCGCGTCTTTTCCGACCCGCTCGTCTTCGATCAGGAGATGGAGCGCATCTTTGAGACCGGCTGGGTCTACGTAGCGCACGAGTCGGAAGTGGCCAAGGGTGGCGACTACAAGACGGTCCTCGTCGGCCGGCAGCCTGTGATCATCAGCCGCAACTCTGACGACAACAAGATCTACGTCATGTACAACAGCTGTCGCCACCGCGGCGCCACCGTTTGCCAGTCTGAGTACGGCCACTCCAACTACTTCCGCTGCGGCTACCACGGCTGGACCTACGACAACACCGGCGACCTGGCCGGCTGCCCCTATGAGGACGGCTACCAGGACGACTTCGATAAGAGCAAGATGGGCCTGATTCGCGTGCCACGCGTCGGCAACTATCGCGGCTTCATCTTCGTCAGCCTCAGCCCCACCGGTCCCAGCCTGGAGGATCACCTGGGCAACGTCCGGCCCTACATCGACCTCTTCGCCGACATCGGCCCGGATGGAATCGACGTAGTTCCGGAGCATATCCACAAGAGCTTCTACAACGGCAACTGGAAGACCTCTGTGGAGAACCCGAACGACAACTACCACTTCGAGTTCACGCACGCCAGCCTGCAGGCCGTCTACGAGCGGCGCGGGCGGCCCACCGCCACAATGGCGGCCGGCAAGCAGCGGCGCAGCTCAGGCAAGGGTGCCATGATGCTGGACCTGGGCAACGGCCACCACGCCTGGGGCGGCTTCGATGGCCCCGGCACAGACTGGAAGAACTACCGGCTGGGCGGCAACTCCATGCCGCCGGTCTTCATCTTCCCTAACGTCGTCCTCATTGACGTGCAGATCCGCCACGTAGTCCCGCTTGCTGTCGATAAGACGGAGCTGCACGTCCACCTGGTGGGCCTCAAGGGCGTGCCGGACGAGATCAACGAGGAGCGCTGGGACCACCACCACGAGTTCTACGGCGCCGCCGGCCTCGGTGCGCCGGATGACTGGGAGCAGTTCGAACGATTCTACCGCGGCTCGCTGTCCCGCGGCGATGAGTGGGTGCGCTACAGCCGTGGCCTCAAGTATGAGGTCGCCGACTCGGCCACCGGCAAGCGGGGCGTCTCCAACGAGAAGCTGCCCACGTCTGAGGTGACGCTGCGGGCCATCTATCGTCAGTGGCACAGGGCAATGACATCGGCGTAGAAACGAATTCAGGAGAGAGTAGTCAGCCATGGCAACCAGCACCAATCGGCCGGCGGCAATGCCGGCCGACGAGGCCAGCGTAGCGAAGTTCCTCTTCCAGGAGGCGGCGCTAATTGACGAGGAGCGCCTGAGCGACTGGCTGGCCCTGATCGAAGATGACATAGAGTACTGGCTCCCCGCCATGGGTGACGCCGATGAGGCCAAGCGCAGCGTCTCGCTGATCTACGACAACAAGACCCGCCTGGAAGACCGCGTCTGGCGTCTGCAGAGTGGCCTGGCGCACACCACGGACCCGGCGAGCAAAATCCAGCACATCATCTCCAACATCACCGTCGATCAAGTTGCCAGGGACGAGGTCCTCGCTCATTCCAGCCTGGTGCTCTTCGCGCTGAGGCGGGGACAGCAGACGACCTACGCCGGCCGTTGCACCCATCGCCTGCGCTGGCGCGATGGCAGCTGGCACATCGCAGCGAAAAAGGTCGTTCTCCTTAACAACAGCGAGCCTATCGACTTTTTACAGTTCATCGTTTAACCTAGGCCGGCGGCACGGGGAGGGCTGATATGGCCAGCAAGTCTAGAGCAATCGTTTTGCTGGGTCCCCGGCAGGTGGAGATGCGAGAGTTTCCGCTGCCGGAGATCGGGCCTGGCGAAGCCCTGCTGCGTGTCGAGGGCTGCGGCGTCTGCGGCGCCGACTGGGTGCCCTACAGGGACGGCGGCCACGGCCCCTTCAAGCCACCGCTCATCCTCGGGCACGAGATCGTCGGCATCGTCGATCGCATAGGCCCGGATGCGGTACGCCGCTGGGGCGTGCGAGAGGGCGACCGCGTAACGGTGGAAGAGCACTTGCCCTGCCGCAACTGCGAGCCCTGCCGTCGCGGCCACTTCTCCGGCTGCCTCTACGGCGGCAGCCCCCTGGGCGCCCGCAAGTACGCCTACGGCGCCACCTCAATTGATGTTGGCCCCGGCCTTTGGGGCGGCTACAGCGAATACCTCTTCGTGGACGCTAACGCTGTCGTGACGCCGCTATCCAGGAGCACGCCGATTGAGCTGGCCACACTCTTCATCCCGATCAGCAACGGCATTTACCTGGTGCAGGGAGTCGCTAACGCCGCCGTCGGCAGCAGCATGGTGATCCAGGGCCCCGGCCAGAACGGCCTGGGGTGCGTCATCGGCGCCCGCGAGGCAGAAGTCGGCACGGTAATCATTGTCGGCCTCAGGCGGGACGAGCATCGCCTGGAGGTCGCCCGGCACCTCGGTGCGGACCACGTCCTTTACGCCGACGAAGAGGATGTCATTGCCCGTGTACGTGACATAACGAACGGAGCGATGGCGGACACCGTGATCAACTGCACGGCCGGCGCGCCCGAAGCGTTCGAGACCTCGCTCGATATGGGTAGCCAGTACGGCACTGTCATCACCCTCACCGGTGCCGGCCGCCCCGCCGCCAACTTCGACGTCGATAAGATCGGCCGCAAGACCGTGAAGGGCGCCGGCGGCAGGGACCGCAAGGCCGTCCGCAGTGCGTTGCGGCTCATAGAGTCCGGCTACTATCCGCTGGAGGAGATGTGTACCAACGCATTTCCCCTGGAAAAGACGGAGCTGGCACTGAAGACACTGGGATGGGAGGGAGAAGCCAATCCGATACACGTGTCCGTGATGAGCAACTAAGCTCGCTCGCGGCCTCACGTCTCAGTTGGCAGTGGTCAACATGAGAGGCTATGTCTTAACCCGCATCGCGGCGAGCTGCGTCACGCTGCTTGTCGTGACGTTCATCGCCTTTGGCGCGATCAACCTGGTACCGGGAAGCGTAGTCGATGTCCTGGCCGGCGACCAGGGTTACACCAAGGAGCAAGCCAAGGAACTGGAGCACCAGCTGGGCATGGACAAGCCCCTGCCCCAGCGTTATGCCACCTGGCTGGGCAACGTCTTCGAAGGCGACCTGGGCCATTCGCTGAAAAGCGGCCGCAACGTCACAGACATCGTGCAGCACACGCTGCCGGTGACGCTGGAGCTGGCCATAATCTCGACCCTCGTTACGATCGCCATCGGCATACCGCTGGGCATCATAACAGCGATCCGCCAGGACAAGGCGGAGGACCATCTCTTGAGAGGAGCCTCGATCGCGTTCATCTCCATTCCCTCGTTCTGGCTGGGAACGATGATCATTGTCTTGCCTTCCATCTGGTGGCACTGGACGCCGCCGTTGATATTTAAGGACTTATCGGAGGACCCGTACGCCAACCTGAAGATGCTGGCGATACCGGCACTCATCCTGGGCGCCAACAGTGCGGCGCTGGTCATCCGAGTAACCCGCTCCGCCATGCTTGAGGTGCTGCGAGAGGACTACGTCCGCACGGCGCGCTCCAAGGGCCTGCCGGAGATGCTTGTCATCCAGCGCCACGCGGTCAAGAACGCGCTGCTGCCAGTAATTACGGTACTTGGCGGCCAATTCGCCTTCCTCATGGGCGGCACGGTGGTCGTCGAGGTGATCTTCGGTATACCGGGCATGGGCCAGGCCATGGTCAACGCCATCAACGCGAGGGACTTCCAGGTCATCACCGGCCTGACGCTGGTCATCGGCGCGATAGTTGTCTTCGTCAACCTGCTTGTTGACTTAATGTACCGCGTGTTGGATCCGCGGATCACATTGTGAGGTCTGGGCCATGGCAACGTCAGAAGAAATCCTAATACTCGGCGGCCAACGGCGGAACATCGGCTGGAGTTGGCTTACCGAAATTGGAAAGTTCATCAGACGAAAGCCGATCGCCGGCGCGTCGCTCATATTCCTTATCGCCATCATGATCGTCGCTATCTTTGCTCCGGTATTTGCGACGCATGACCGCTTTGCCACAGCCACCGTCGACCGGCTGCAGGGACCAAGCTTGAGTCACTACCTGGGGACGGACAACCTCGGCCGCGATACCTGGAGCCGTCTCGTCTACGGCGCCCGGGTCTCGCTGATCATTGGCTACACCGCCACCGCGCTTTCGCTGGTGGTATCGACCGGTATCGCGCTAGTGAGCGGCTACTTCGGCGGCAAGGTTGACCTGGTTGTGCAGCGCTTCGTCGATGGCTTCCTGGCAGTGCCGGCCCTCTTGATCACGATGGCGGTCGTCAGCATCGCCAATCCCACCGTAGTAAACCTGATCCTGGTGATCGGCATTCAGTTCGGGATCAGCCAATCGCGCGTGATCAGATCGAGCGTGCTCTCAATAAAGAACATGCCCTATGTGGAAGCCGCCAGGGCGACCGGCGCCAGCGCGCCGCGGATCATGCTGCGGCACATCCTGCCCAACATCATGGCCGTAGTTATCGTCCTGGCGAGCATCGCCGTGGCGCGCGTTATCCTGGTCGAAGCAACCCTCGGATTCCTCGGCCTGGGCGTGCCGCCGCCTGAACCAACCTGGGGGCAGATGTTGAGCGGTCCGGCCCGCACGTTCATGACACGCGCGCCCTGGATGGGGATTGCGCCGGGTCTGGCCATCTCCTTCACAGTGCTCGCGTTCAACATGCTGGGAGACGCCCTTCGCGATGTTCTGGATCCCAGGTTGAGGGGTAGCTCTTAAGCGCCTATTGCTGTAAACCTCAGGCTAATAGTTAGGTATTGCGTAGGGAGGTAGAGTTTGTTATCCGACGAACGGGGTTATTGGGATAAGTTCTGGAACAGGCGGCTGAGCCGCCGCAGCGTCCTGGCAGGCGCGGCTGTCAGCAGCGCCGGTCTGGCCGCTGCGGCACTGGTTGGCTGTAGTAGCGACAGCACACCATCATCCAGCAGCGGTCAGACCTCCGGGCAGCCACGACCCGGCGGCGTCCTCAAGCGCGCGACCACTACCACCTCCGGCTTCACGAACGGCCTGGACGCCCAGGCCCTCTCGCCGATCTCCGTCGGCTACATGCTGATGTTCTATGAGGGTCTGCTATCGGCCAACTCCAAGACCTTCCAGCCCGAGGCAGCCCTGGCCGAGAAGTGGGAGATACCGGAAGGCAACCAGTTTATCTTCACGATCCGTCAGAACGTGCACTTCCACAACAAGGCGCCCGTAAACGGCCGCCTTCTGACCGCGGAGGACGTGCTGCTGAGCCTGCAGCGCATCCTGGCCGGCGGGCCGAACCTCTACTCCAAGAGCCTCTTCACCAACGTCGACAAGATCGAGCAGGTGAGCCCGACCCAGATCAAGGTCACGACCAAGACCGCAGACGTGGCGACGTTCAGCAACTTCATGGCCCCTGTCGTTGTCATCATGGCCAAGGAAGCCATCCAGCAGTTTGATAAGTTCGCGACTCCAGACCGGGCCATCGGTACCGGACCGTTCGTCGTCGACTCGATGAGTGACACGGGCGCCCGCATGATCAAGAACCAGTCCTACTGGGAAGCCGGCAAGCCTTATCTGGACGAGGTTGACCTCGTATACCTTAATGACATCGAAGCCCGCTACAGCGCTTTTACGTCCGGCCAGGTCGACTTCATCGACGCCATCCCCGGCGACCACGCCCGCTCGGACGAGAACACGAAAAAGTATCTGCTGCAGTGGTTCCCGGAGACAGGCTGCACGCCGTTCTTCCCCAACTGTCAGAAGGAAAACCTCAAGGACCCGCGGGTCTTTAGAGCCTTGCGTCTCCTGATCGACCACAAGGAGGCGGCAGACGCCGCCTGGGGCCCCATCATTGGACGTACCTACCAGAGCTCCATCTTCGGCGCGGCCCTCAGCCAGTGGGACTTCAGCCAGGAGGAGTACAGCAGCTTCCTGGAGTGGAAGCAGCCCAAAGACGAGGCGATACGTCAGGCGCTGCAGATGCTGGATGCCGCAGGCTACAACAAGAATAACCCACTCCGCGGATCCCTCACCTCCTACACGCCGACCGGCGGCGTTGCGACCTTCAACACCGAGGGTCAGGCTATCGTCCAGCAGCAGCTCATCAAGAACAGCCAGGGCGCCGTTCAGGTGCCATCACTCCCGCAGTATGACCTGCTGCCGCTGCGCGACAACTTGCTGAAGGGCAACTACGATTTCGCTATGAGCAACGAGGCGCCCGGCTTCCCGCTGGAACCCGACGCCTGGTTCCGCTTCCACTACCGCAGCGACGGCAGCCTCAACTTCGCCCACTACAACGACCCGAATCTGGACCAGATGATCGATAAGCAACGCACCATCGTGAACGTAGAAGAGCGCAAGAAGTACATCAAGGACATCCTCAAGTACATGATCGATAACAACCCTTCGTCCAACGTTTGTGGCCGCTACAGCGCCAACGGCGCCGCTAACAAGGTGAAGGGCTGGAACCCGGAGGCCGGCTCAACGATCTTTGGCAACCAGTACAAGAACATCTGGCTCGAAGCGTAGCAGGCATCGAACGTAAGTCGATATACGGTCAGGTGCGACAGGAGGAGACATGAAGGCCGAAGAAAATGAGATGCTGACCAGGACCGACGCCGGAACCCCAATGGGCGAGGTCTGGCGCCGTTTCTGGCTGCCAATCCTGCTCGCCGACGAGCTGCGGAGCCCGGACGGCTCACCCGTCCGCGTTAACATCCTCGGCGAGGAGCTGGTCGCCTTCCGCGACAGCAACGGCCAGATCGGCCTCATCGACCGCTACTGCGCCCACCGCCGCGCTGACCTCTTCTTCGGCCGCAACGAGGAC
>DASRHH010000107.1:0-3068 GCA_035650635.1 Dehalococcoidia bacterium
AGCCATTTAAAGAAGTTGTTGAGGCTATCGGCCTCCGGGCCGCCCTCATAGCGCTCGATGTTGCCGTTGCGGACGGTCGCGCGCACTGGCTGCGAGAAGAAGGGCGGCAGCCCCACGTAGCGGGTCCACCAGCTGAGCGAGCGGTCGAACACCAGCTCGCCCTCGCTGTCCTCGATCGCCACCGGCGGGTGCACCCACTCCGGCCAGGGCCGGGAGCCGCGCTCGCTGCGCCACTGCGTCCATGGCATCTGGGCCATCGGCGCGCCGATGCGTCCCTCCAGGTGCGTGCCGTTCGCGTCGGTTATCGAATACGGTGCGCCCTCCTCGAACATGGCGCCGACCTGGTAGCGGATCTGCGACACCAGCTCGTAGGGGGTTTGCGCGTAGGTGCTGGTGATCAGCGGTGTCGTCGTCGCGAAGTTGCGGATCATGGAGACGTGGCCCTGCATCAAGGTATCGCGCAGATCGCGCACCTCCTCGATAGTGAGGTCGAAGGAGTTGTTGATCAGCACGTCGGTGCCGGCAAAGGCAGCCTTCACCAGCCCCGGCGTCTGCCAGACGTAGGGCTCGAATGGCTCGTCTATCCAGAGGATGGAAGGGTAGGACTGGCGGGCCGTCACTTCGGCGGCGATCCAGTCCAGCACCTGCGGCTCTACCAGGTTATCGCCGCCGTGCAGGCCGTCGACATGCGCCAGGATGAGCACACGCTGTCCCGGCTGCAAGCGTGCACAGTTGTCCAGCATATCGCCGATGGCGATCGCTGCCGATTCCGGCATCATTCCTTTAGCCATAGAGGCCTTAGAAGCCGGACCAGGCGTCCTTGGGCAGGCCGGGGCGGTCAGGGTACTTGGCCGCGACAGCCTGCACCTCCGGGTGCTCCAGGGCGGTCAGATTGCCATCGACATGCACCATGTCCTCACCGACCTTCCAAGTGGGCTTGCGGATATCTCCTGTAAGATGAAGCATGTTGGCCGGCCAGTCCGGGTTGCCGAGGATGTCTCCCAGGTGGAAGTGGATATTGGACGTATACTGGTGCTCGATGAGCCGGCGGTAGGTCTGATTGGCCAGCTGGTCCGGTGGCACGGCGTTCGGGTGGACGCCGCTGTGACAGGCGGTGAGCTTCATCACGTCCTGGCCGAAGCGGTTGGTCAGCCACTTGAAGAAGCTGGTCAGCGTGTCGGCCTCGGCGCCGCCCTCAAAGCGCTTGATGGTGCCGCCCTCGACTGTCGCGCGCACAGGCTTGGAGAAGAACGGCGGCAGCCCCACGTAGCGGGTCCACCAGCTGAGCGAGCGGTCGAAGATCAGTTCGCCGGTGCTGTCATTGATGTTGACCGGTGGGTGCACCCACTCCGGGAACGGTCGATAGCTGGTCTCGCGGCGCCACTGGGTCCAATGCATAACCGGGAGCGGCGCACCGATGCGGCCCTCCAGGTGCGTGCCGTTAGCGTCGCTGAGTGTGTAGGGTGCGCCTTCCTCGAACATGGCGCCCACCTGGTAGCGGATCTGACAGACCAGCTCGTGCGGGGTCTGGGCATAGGCGCTGGTCATCAGGGGCGTTGTCGTCGCGAAGTTGCGCACCATGACGCAGTTGCCGGACATTAGCCCCTCGCGCAGCTCCTGTACCTCTTCGATAGTAATATCGAACGAGTTGTTGATAAGGATGTCGGCCCCGGCCAGAGCCGCCTTGGCGATCTTGGGCATTTTCCAGTCGTACGCATTAAAGGGCTCGTCCACCCAGAGGATAGAAGGGTAAGCGTGGCGCTCCTGGACTCCGGCCGCTATCCAGTTGATGACCTGCTCGTCCACCAGGTTGTCGCCGCCGTGCAGGCCATCCATGTGCGCCATAATGAGGACACGCTGGCCGGGCTGCAGCTCGGCGCAATTGTCCAGCATATCGGCGATGGCAATGGAGGCAGTTCGCGGGATAAGTGCATGTTCCGTCATGGGATAGTCCTCCGGCTGAGAATATAAGGTTCGGCTGGTTGGAAATGTGGAAAATTACAGTCTTTATAGCAGCATCCGCTGAGGCGGTCAAACCTGGCCGGCGCCCGGGTGCAAGGCTGAGGAAATGGAGGCGAAATGGATCACGTCCAGGCCGACATAACGGCCAGGCAGTTCACTCTGGTCAACGCCAACGGGGAGCCCTGCGCCATCCTGGCGGCGAACGATGCGGGCCTGCCGCTGCTGGCGCTCTTCGACGCGGAACGGCAGCAGCGGGCAGTGCTGCGGGTGGGGGCTGACGGCATCGCGGCGCTAGACCTGTTCGACGCCGAGGGAGAGCCGCGGGCGGCGCTCACGGTTGCGGCCACAGGGGCCAGCAGCCTCAACCTGACCCATCGAGCGGGCCGACCGCGCTTCAGTCTCAACGTGCGCTCGGACTCGGCTTCGCTAGCCTTCTGGGACAAGGACGCCAAGCCACGCTCCGGCCTTGGTGTGCGCGTCGATGGATCGGGCGGCCTCGAGCTGCAGGACGAGCACGGCATCGTGCGCCTGAGCCTGCAGACGGAGGCTGACGGCTCGGTCAGCGTCGGCCTCTTCGACGACCAGGGCACAGCTCGCGCCGCCGTCAGCTCCAACGCCGACGGCGCTTCCGCGTTGGCGCTGCTCGACGCCAAGGGCGACGCAAGAATCGGCCTGATGGTCGAGCCTGACGGCGAGGCCGCCATCGGTCTGCTGGACGCCAACGGCAATATCAAGTGGCGCGCTCCGGGGCCAGGCAACGGCGCCGGCTAAGGCTCGCTATCATTGACAATTCGGCGAGGCCGTAGATATAGTATGGCCAGCAATCCCCCACTTTTAGGGTGCTTTTGGAGGGCAATGTGAAGGCCGAAGAAAATGAGATGCTAACCAGGACCGACGCCGGAACCCCAATGGGCGAGGTCTGGCGCCGTTTCTGGCTGCCAATCCTGCTCGCCGACGAGCTGCGTAGCCCGGACGGCTCACCCGTCCGCGTTAACATCCTCGGCGAGGAGCTGGTCGCCTTCCGCGACAGCAACGGCCAGATCGGCCTCATCGACCGCTACTGCGCCCACCGCCGCGCTGACCTCTTCTTCGGCCGCAACGAGGAC
>DASRHH010000108.1:0-2295 GCA_035650635.1 Dehalococcoidia bacterium
GTGAGCACCACCACAGCGATCACCCGGGACGACATCGAGCAGCTGCGCCAGGCGATGCACCAGCAGTGCTTTCGCTTCGGCGACTTCACGCTGACCTCCGGCCTGCCCAGCAAGTACTACTACAACGGCAAGCTGGTCACCCTGCACCCGCGCTGGAGCTGGCTGTTCGGGCGGCTGCTGGCGCCCTCGCTCATCGAGGCCGGCGCCGAGGCTGTCGGCGGCATGGCGATAGGCGCCATACCGATCGCGCAGTCGATCAGCCTGTCGGCGTTCGCGGAGTACGGCTACGTCATGCCGACGTTCATCGTGCGGCAGGCCCGCAAAGAGCACGGCGCCAAGGACGAGCTGGCGACTTCTTACGCCGAGGGCGGCGGCGAGCTGCTGGTCCCGGGCCGCAGGGTTGCCATCGTCGATGACGTCATCACGACCGGCGGCTCCATCGACCGCTCGATCCAGGCAGTCGAGGCGCTGGGCTGTCAGGTGGTTTCGGCGGTCGCGCTGGTGGAGCGCCACGAGCGCGGCGGCGAGGCGTTGAAGGCGCGCGGCTACAACTTCCAGCGGCTCTTCTACACGAACGAAGAAGGAGAGCTCTTCGTGGACGAGGCCCTGGACCGGCGCTACCGCTGAGCCGCCGCTACTGCTTGTTAGCGACGACGAGCAGCCAGTTGCGCTGCGACTTGGAGATCCCCATGTCCTGGAAGACCTCTCGCACGCCCTGCTTGAGGGCATGACTGCCGACTTCCAGCGGCACGCCCGGCAGGATGCCCTCGATCCAGAGGGCGTACTCGCTGATGTCCTCGAAGGACTCCAGGCTCATTTCCGCCTTCATGACCTCTTTGCGCGACACCTTGAAGCCGTTGTTCTTCAGCAGCTTCATATAGTCGGCCTCGCTCAGGCGGTTGCGGGCCATTGTCCGCGCCATCGAGAGGTCCGGAGTAAGGCCGTACTCCTTCTTAAGGATGCGCAGGGCCTTCATCATCCAGCGGCGGTAGAAGACCTCGGCGTCCTCCGGCTCACCGCCCTCGTAGAAGGTAGTGTTGAAGGAGAACTTGCCGTCCGGTCGCAGGGTCAGGTTGATTTCGTGCATGACGCGATCTTTTTCCGGGACCAGGTGGATGGCGTTGCAGAAGAAGACGGCGTCCACCTGGCGCTTGACCAGCGACGACAGGCGCTCGGCGCCGCCCTGCACGAAGCGCACGACCGCGCCACGGATGTTCTCCAGGTTGCGGCGCGCGACTTCGATGGCAGAATCCGAGGGCTCAACGGCGATGACTTCAGCGCCGGAGCCGTTGGAGATGGCCTCTGCCAGCAGGCGGGTAACGGCGCCGGTGCCGGCGCCCAGATCAACCACCTTCGCGCCCTTGCGGAGGTCCGCCAGCTTGACCAGCCGGCGGTTGACGTCCATGTAGAACGGGTGTCGCGCGAACTTCTCGAGTGTGTATCCCTCAGCGGCCGCTGCCATTCTTGCCTCTTAGTCCAGCCAACGTCGCACCCGGTCGAGGATGCGCTGGCTAACCTCGTATTTGCTCATCAGCGGAAGGTCTTCCCTGCCGCCTTCGATGTCCAATAATACCACCTCATTGGTCTCCGTACCGAACCCTGAGCCTTCCTTTGTCACGTCGTTGGCGACGATCAGGTGAACGCCCTTGGCCTTCAGCTTCTGACTGGCGTTCTCGACGAGGTCGCGGCTTTCCGCGGCGAAGCCCACCTTGACCAGTCGCTGCTCTCCCGCCAGCTCCGCCAGGATGTCCGGCGTCTTCACCAGTGAAAGGTCCAGCTCCGGCTGGTTGCGCTTGATCTTGTCCGGCGCGGTGTCCTCCGGGCGGTAGTCCGCCACAGCGGCGGCCATGATCAGCGCATCGGCGTCGCGGCAGGCGCTGACCACAGCGTCCCGCATCTCCTGCGCCCGGCGCACCGGCACCACCTCCACCCCGTAGGGGCGCTCGCTGGGCGCCGCGGAGACCAGCGTCACCTGGGCGCCGCGGTCGCGGCCGGCCTCCGCCAACGCATAGCCCATCTTGCCGGAGGAGTGGTTGCCGATGTAGCGCACCGGGTCGATCGGCTCCTGGGTGCCGCCGGCCGTGACGACCAGCCGCTTTCCGACGAAGTCGCCTAGCCGCCGGCCGATGGCGTAGCGCACCGCGCCAACGATCCAGGCCGTTTCAGAGAGCCGGCCCGCGCCCATGTGCCCGGAAGCCAGGCGGCCGCTTTCCGGCCCCACGACAAGCACGCCGCGCGACTCCAGCGTCTGCAGGTTGGTCTGCGTGGCGATGTGCTCGTACATCTGGCTGTCCA
>DASRHH010000109.1:0-2754 GCA_035650635.1 Dehalococcoidia bacterium
ATAAGATCCATCTGCGCTTCTCCTCTCGCAAGGGCGGGCCGATGCAGCGCGAGGTGCTGGGTTACGCGCTCGGATCGTTCGGCGGCTGGATCCACGAGCTGGTGCGTCGCATCGAGGGCCTGGGCGGACATCTCCACGGCGGCATGCCGGTACAGCAGATCGTCATCAAGGACGGCCGGGCGGAACGGCTCGCTTTCGCGGACGGCAGCGAAGAGAACTTCGACAGCATCATCGCCACCGTCGCCAACAAGACATTCCTGCGCATCGCGCCCGACCTGCCGGAGGATTACCTTGAACTCTGCCGCGGCGTGCCCTACCAGGACGCGCTCTGCCTGGTGCTGGCCCTGGAGCACTCCTTCTCGCCGGTGTACTGGCTGAACATCAACGACAACTCCGTACCATTTCTGGCGCTAGTGGAGCACACCAACCTCATCGAGAAGGAACAATACGGCGGCAAACACATCCTCTACATCTCCAATTACCTGGACAAGGAGTCGCCGCTGCTCCAGATGACCGAGGCCGAGCTCTGGGAGCTTTACCTGCCGCATCTGGAGAAGATCAACCCGAACTTCGACCCGTCCTGGGTGAGCGAGAGATGGCTCTACAAAGCGTCCGACGCCCAGCCGATCTTCACAGTCGCCAACGCCGAACGCATCCCGCCGCACCGCACGCCAGCCCAGGGCCTCTACCTGGCGAACATGAGCCAGATCTACCCGGAGGACCGCGGACAGAACTACAGCATCCGCCTGGGCGAAGAGATCGCGCGCCTCGTCATCGAGGACCGGGAACGGCAGCCTCAATACGCGGTCTGAGTTGCCTCGCCGGTCGCACGCTCATAGAATTGGCGTCGAGAAGCCATCATGGGCCTGAGCACACGCCACTCGTCCCGCTTTACGCCGGTCGACTTCATCGAGGAGAACGCCGAGCTACTGGCGCGCGTGCAGCAGGCGCTGAGCGACCTCGCCCCTGACGGCGCCGACCTGCTGAAGGCGTTCCATCGCATCCAATCAGAGCTGGGCTACGTCCCCAAGGCAGCGATCCCCTACCTGGCCAGCCGCTTCAAGACCACCCCGGCCGATATCTACGGCGCCATCTCCTTTTACTCGGAGGTGCATACGGAGCCGCCGCCGCGCATCCTGGTGGAGTGGTGCAGCGGCCCAGCCTGTCTGCTCAAGGGCTCGCTGCGCATCCGGCGCGTCCTGGAGGCCGTCTTCGGCTGCGTCATGGGCGAAACGACCTCCGATAACGGCATCGGCCTGCGCCTGGTGCAGTGCGACGGCACCTGCCATATCGCGCCCCAGATACGGGTCGACCACGACTACATCGGGCCGATGTCAGCGCCGCAGGCGGTGCAGCTGGCCCGCGAGCTCAAGGCGAGGAACCTGGTTTAGTGCCCGCCTACGAGGACCTGCAGCGGGCCGCCCAGGAGGTCTGGGCCGCAATCGAGGAGCCGCAGCGGCCGCTGGTGCGCGTGGCCATCGGCAGCTGCTCCCTGGCGGTCGGCGCCGCCGAGACGTTGGAGGCGCTGAAGAAAGCACTGGCAGAGCAGCGCCTGGCCGCCGACATCATGATCGTCGGCTGTCCAGGCCTTTGCTTCGCGGAGCCGCTCCTCGATATCCACGTCCCGGGCTTGCCCCGCATCGTTTACGGCAACGTCTCCGCTGAGGATGTGCCGGAGCTGGTCAACGATGTCTTCCACGGAGATGGCGTCTGCAAGCGCCTGGCGATCGGTGCCATTCCCAAGCAGGGCGAATCGATCATCCGCTATATCCAGACGGCAGCGGCCGGCATCCCGGACATCCACTCGCATGAGTGGATGTCCATCCAGGAGACCCGGCTGATGGCCAGCTGCGGCGTCATCGACCCGGTGGATCTCGAGCACTACGTCGCCCGCGGCGGCTATGAGGGGCTAGCCAAGACCGTAACCATGACGGACGAGCAGGTCATCCAACAGATATCGGACTCGGCGTTGACGGGTCGTGGGGGCGCGGCCTTCCCCACCGGCCGCAAGTGGGACTTCCTGCGCGGGGCGCCCGGCCCAGTGAAGTACATGGTCTGCAACGCCGACGAAGGCGACCCCGGCTCCTTTGTCAACCGCAACCTCATGGAAGGCGATCCGCACGGCATCATCGAGGGCATGGCCATCGGCGGCTACGCGACCGGCGCCAGCTACGGTTACATCTACATCCGCGAGGAGTATCCCCTGGCCGCCGAACGCGTAGAGGCCGCCATCAAGCGAGCCCGCGAGCGCGGCCTCCTGGGCGAGAACATCTTCGGCTCCGGCTTCTCGTTCGACCTGGAGGTCGTACGCGGCGCCGGCAGCTACGTCTGCGGCGAGGAGACAGGACTCATCGCCTCGATCGAGGACATCCGCGGCATGCCCAAGATCCGGCCGCCGTTCCCGGCCCAGGCCGGCGTCTTCGGCAAGCCGACCAACGTCAACAACGTCGAGAGCTACGCTAACGCGCCGCTAATCATGCGGCGCGGGCCGCGCTGGTGGGCCTCCGTGGGCAGCGAGTCCCAGAAGGGCACCAAGATGTTCTCGCTCTCCGGCCAGCTCAGGCGGGTCGGCGTGCTGGAGGTGCCGATGGGCACGCCCATGCGGGACCTCATCCAGACGGCCGGCGGCGGCGTTCCGCCCGGTCGCAGCCTCAAGACGGTACAGCCCGGCGGCCCTCTCTCCGGCATCATCCCCGCCGCCGACGTCATCGTTCCGGGCGGAGTCGGCATCTTGCTGGAGCCGGACCCCTTCCG
>DASRHH010000110.1:0-8032 GCA_035650635.1 Dehalococcoidia bacterium
CATCTGATATCGGTGGTCTGCGGCTACCTGGCGCTGGTCAACTTCAGCCTGGGCGTCTTCAACATGCTTCCGGGATTTCCGCTCGACGGCGGCCGAGTCTTCCGAGCAATGGTCTGGGGGCGCAAGCATGATCTACTGCAGGCGACGCGGATCGCGTCGATAGTCGGGGTTGGAGTCGCCTACCTCATGATCCTGGCTGGCGTCGTCGTAACGTTCTGGGCCGCGTTCATCAGTGGCATCTGGCTGATCTTCATTGGTTGGTTCCTCAAGAACATGTCGGAGGCCAGCTACCAGCAGATGGTCCTGCACCAGGTGCTGGAGGGGATGCCCGTTTCCAGCCTCGCCCGCGATAGCACCGTTGCCGTCCTACCGCAGACCACCCTGCGCGAGCTGGCCGACGAGTACATCCTGCGTCGCGGCCTGCGCTACTTCCCTGTCGTTTCCGAGGCGGGCGTACTGCTGGGCCTGATCTCATTGACGGACCTGCAGCACGTACCGGACTCCCAATGGCCGGAGACAACGGTCTACCGCGCCATGACCCCTCGCGAGCGGCTGGTAGCGCTTTCGCCGTCAGACGATGCGGTTCGCGCCTTCGAGCTGATGGTGGATCGCGATGTCCACCAGCTGCCGGTGCTCGAGAGCGATGACCGGCTCCTCGGTTTCGTCACCCGCGCTCAACTGCTGGACCTGATCAGGAATCGCGTCCAGCTGGGTCAGCCGGGCGGCGCTTCACTGAAGACGTAGCAGGGCTAGTTCGAGGAGACGCTGACCTCTGAGAGGTCGTGTACCTCGACGTCGGCTCCCGCGGCCTTGAGGCTGCCGTCCTCCCCCGTACGGTTGACGCCGATAACGAGGCGAAACTGGCCCGCCTTGCCGGCTTGCACGCCGGCGATGGCGTCTTCCGCGACGGCCGTCCGCGCCGGGCTGAGCCCTAGCCGGCGAGCCACCTCCAGCAACATCGCCGGATCAGGCTTGCCGGGAAGCCCCAGCGAGGACGCGTCGGAGCCGTCCACCTTAGCCTCGAAGAGACCAAGTACGCCGCCAGCCTTCAGGATGTCGCCAGCATTGCGGCTGGCTGAGAATATGCCGATGCGCAAACCGGCGCGTTTCAGCTGGCGAATCAGCTCCACTGTACTCTGGTAGACGTGAACACCCTGCTCGCCAAGCAGCTGGTGGAAGTACTGGTTCTTGCGGTTGCCGAGTCCATAGACGGTCTCGCTGTCTGGAGGGTCGTCGGGGACGCCCAACGGCAGCGTTATGCCGCGTGAGGCCAAGAAGCTGACAACGCCATCGACGCGTGGCTTGCCGTCGACATAGGGCAAGTAATCGACGATGACATCGAAGGGAGAGTAGGGCCCTTCGCCCCGGGACTGACGCCGCTGCAGGTATTCGTCGAACATGTGCTTCCAGGCAGCGGCATGCAGCGATGCTGTTTGCGTGACGACGCCGTCCATATCGAAGATGAAGCCGTCGAAATCTTTTGGCGAGATGACGACGCGGGGCGCCGTGCTCACGCCTCCAGGCTCCAGGTCCGCGTCTCGCCGCGGCGTACCTCCTGCGCTACACCCCAGGCCCGCACGACCATGGCCTCGCCGCTCTCCAGCGTCGCTTCGACACGTGGCGGCTCCTGGGTCATGCCCAATTTCAGGCGACGGCCGCGCCACTGCACCGGGAAAGCCAGCGAGGTCCAGTGCCGCGGCAGATGCGGGTCAAAGCTGATCCCGTCGCTTAGCACGGACATGCCGGCAAACCCGAAGACGACTGCTTGCCAGGCGCCGCCGAGAGCGCCGATGTGCACGCCGCCCCCGGTGTTTCCCATAGCGTTGCTGAGATCGATCTCCATCGCGTCCTCGAAGTAGCTGTACGCCATATCGACGTCCCCGAGACGCGCGGCCACCAGGGCGTGAACGGCTGGACTGAGCGAGCTATCGTGCGAAGACAGCGGCTCGTAATGGCGGAAGTTTGCCAGCCGCTCCTCCGGCGTGAAGCGGTCCCAGAGCAGCGCCAGCATCATGACAACATCCGCTTGCTTGACGACCTGCGAATGCCGCGTGCGCTCCGTGCCAAGCACCAGCTCGACGATCGACATACGAGGCTCTAAGGTCTTGAGGTCGATCGACTGCAGCTGATGGAAGCCCTCAAACTGCTCGTAGATGAGGGTCTCGGGGTCGAGCAGCAACGCCATGCCCTCCGCGGTCACGCGCCAGGCCTCGATTTCCAGCGCCGTTAGCTCCAGCCGCTTGCGCAGCTCCTCCCATTTATCAGGCCAATGCTCGCGGAGAAGCTCCGCCGTCTCGACCCCGCACTCCAGGTTCCAGCGGGCCATTTCATTCGTGTAGGCGTTATCGTCGACGTCCTCGTGGTACTCGTCCGGGCCGATAACGCCCCGGACATGGTAGTGCCCGTCGTCCTCCAGGCTGGCTCGAGTGTACCAGAAGCGCGACGTCTCCAGCAGTATCTCGGCGCCGCCGCCCAGGAGAAAGCTTGCGTCCTGTGTGGCCTCCCAGTAGTGCCAGACCGCGTAGGCGATGTCCGCGCTAATGTGATGTTCCTGGACGCCACTCATGATCGGCAGGACGGTGCCGTCCGGTCGCACGACGACGGAGGGTGTCACTTCGTCCCCCGTGTCCGCCGATTCCCAGGCGTAGAGCGCGCCGCGGTAGCCGTAGCGCGTGGCCTTGCGACGCGCCGCCGGCAGCGTGTGGTAGCGGTACATCAACGCCGTCCGGGCTGCCTCAGGCCAGGTGTGGGTTAGCACCGGCAGGACAAAAGTCTCGGTATCCCAGAAGACGTGGCCAAGGTACCCGTCACCGGTCAGCCCGCGGGCGCCGATCGACGTCGTCTCGCTCTCCGGGTTGGCTGCGCCAGCGATGTGATAAAGGGCGAAGCGGAGCGCCTGCTGCGCAGCATCGTCGCCTTCGACAATGATATCGCTGGCCCGCCAGCGCTCGGCCCAGGCAGCCTCATGCTCCGCCAGCAACTGGCGCGGCCCCGCTTGGACGCGACGCAAAGTATCCGCGGCCCGGCGGGCCGCTTCCTCGTCCCCGCCCGAGGCGAAAACGACGCAGCGCAGCAGGAGGAGCTCCTCGCCCGGCGCCAGAGATAGCCTCCATTCCGGGCTTGCTCCGTCCGTCCCGGACCGCGATCCAGTGGCGCCGGCATCCAGCAAACGCTCGTTGATCGCCGTTGCCAGCTGACGCTCAGAGGTTGTCGTGCGCCAGAAGAGCAGCGGCTGCTCGGAACGCTCAAGCACCAGGTCACTCGTCGGCGGCTGCAGCGGAGCCCGCAGCTGCACCGTCAGGGGCCCGTCAGCCGACAGCTCAAGCAGCTGCAGACCCAGCCGGCGCTCAACCAGCGAAGCCAAGCGCAGGCAGCGCAGCCTGAGACGACTGGCGTTCACCAGAGGAAACTCCCAGTCGCTCAACAGAAGGCCGCGGCATAAGTCCAGCTTGCGGCTGCTCCTGGCGGCGGCTTCCGGCGCCAGGCTTTGCACTGCGCCGTCGACGCTAATCTGCAAGCGAATCCAGTCTGGAGCGGAGATCAGGGCGGCCAGTGTTGGCGAGCCGTGCAGTCCATCAAAGAAGCCAGCGACGTAGGTACGGGGACGCGAGTTGCGCGTCGGCAGCTCCAGGGAGCCGCGCACACCGATGAATCCGTTGGCGACCGTGAACCGCGACTCGATCTCGCGCTCCATGATCGAATCGTACTGCGGTGCGGAGAGGACAAAGGCAGCATCCGCCGGTTCGAAGAGCGAGCGCAGCCAATCGGTCAGGGAATTGGTGCCAGACGACGTATCAGGCAACGCCACGATGTCCGGTTACGCGTGCACCCATCGCAACCATTTTAGCGCGGGGCCAGCTTAATCGGGCCGTCCCGTACGCTGACTTGGCGCACCTTAACCGATGCTGATTGTTGCCCCAATAGCCGGGCAACCCGGCGGTGTGGGCGCGGCCAGGCCGGCCAGCCAGAGGAGCAGCCTGATTGCGTCGGAAACGTCGATCACACCGTTGCAATCGATATCGCCCCAGAGCATCTGCGTACCGTTGATTACCACCAGCGCCCCGACATCCGGGCAGCTGCCCGGGTTATCGACGCCGAGAGCCGCCAGGTAGAGCAGCACCTGGATCGCATCGGCGACGTCGACTCCGGGGCCGCAGTTCAGGTTGCCGAAGACCGAGCTGGCCGAGCCGCCAACGGTTTGAACCGTCGGCGTCATCTCGGAGGTGCTATCGGCCGGATCGGGGCCGGCTGCAGTCGCCGTAGCCGTAGCGACAACCGCCATGCCGCCGCCGACACCGCAGATGCTGAAGCTGCCGTTACCGCCGGCGGTGCCCGTCGCGACGGGGGTGTAGGTTCCGCCCGAGACGGCAAATACCTCGACGATGTCGCCGGGGGCCGCTGTACCAGTGGCGCAGTTGTCCGCGCCGGAGCTGGTGGGCATTACGGGGTAGTTGTGCAGGCCGTTGGGGCCGCCGTCGCCGTCGCCGGTGTCGTTAGCAGTCGGGCCCTCCTGATTGATCGTGTCGAGCCTCAAATCGATGGGAAGGGCGTTGGGTCGCAGCGCCGTTCCCACCATGCGGACGGTATTGCTGCGCAGCAGGTTGCCGGCAGCCTGAGTCCCCTGCACCACAATCGCATCAGCGCCGGAAGGCGAGGTGATATCGTTGAAGCTGACGCTGCTGCCGCTGCTCTGGTTCAGCAATACCGACGCGACGGCAGCCGTGGCTTCCAGCCCACCGCAGTTGGCGATCAGGTTGCTATTCACGGTGTTGCCATCAACCGCATCGATGTATATGCAAGAGCCGATAATAGGCGCCGGCGTCATGCCGTCCACCGCGACGCCGATAAAATTATCGACGACCTGTACACGCGCGTGAGAAGCGTAAACGCCTGTCAGGGTGCTCTCGGCCGTGTTTCCCAAGTAGTTGCGCCCGGGGATCGTGCCGTCGCCGATGATCGTTACGCCGCCCTGAAGCCGCAAGTCGATGTCGTCCTCCTTAAACGGCCCACCGGAGACGCAGTCCGGCAGGAAGCCGATGCAGTTACCGAGAATGGTCGTGATGCCGGTTGAGCCGGTGAGGTGGATGCCGTCGGTCGTCTTGGCAGTGGGGCTGTTGCCTAACATGAAGCCGCCGCCGATTTTGTTGCCGATCAAGCTCATCGCGTTGTAGGTCGAACCTTCGATAGCGTGGCCGTAGTTGGCGAACAGTGTGGGGGTCAAGCCGACCACCTCGAAGCCGGCGCCGCTGATGTTGGCTCCGAGCCAGTTGTTGACGATGCTGAGGTTGGCATTGGTAGCGATGGCACGAATCCCACCCGGGGCGCTCTCGCCCGTGCCGTTGCCGGCGATGAGGTTGCGGTCCCCCTGAGCGCCGGTGCCACCGAAGTCGCCGATGAAGATATCGCTGCTGAAGCTAGAACCCGTGACCGCAATGCCAGCCGCCCCGTTGCCGCCCAGGTGCAGGCCGTCCGCGCTGAGGCCGATGCGGTTGCCCAGGATGTGATCGCCACCGGCCGAGTTGTCTATGCGGATACCGTCGCCGTCGTTGTCGCGAATGACGTTGCCCTGCCCGGCCGGCGCGGCGCCGCTACCGGCATCACCGCCGATAGTGTGGTTTCCGTTGCTCAGGATGCAGATGCCAGTGCTCGTGCACGCCGAAGCGTTGACGCTACGCGTGGCCCCACCCGGGCCTGACGGCGTAGCGCCGCTCCAGCTGCCGGCGGCGTTGTAGATCTCCAAGCCACGGATGGTGCTGCCCTGCCCCGGCCCGCTCTTCAACGACTCGTCCAGGACCAGGCCGCCATGGCCGTTGGCGTTAATCCCGAAGCCACCGCCGCATACCTGGAATAGCGGCCAACAGTTGCTGGCGTCGATGGTCACCCGCTCGATAACCGGGTCCAGGTGGTTCGTTAGCGTCACCGAGGTGCCGACAACGGCCGGCGCGAAAACGATCGTGTCGGCGCCGTTGGAAGCGTTGGCCTCCTGGATAGCGGCCCGCAAGGTGCAGCCGGAGGCCGTAGATACACAGAGGCCGTCACCGGGCAAGGCGTCGGGCGCATCGGCAGAGCTATCGACAATGAAGGTGAGGTCCGGTTGAGCGTGCACGCTCAGCGGCCGGCCCTGGCCCATCAATAGCAAGAGTGCCAGCGCGACGAGGGCCACGGCGGCCAGTGCTGGCAGGCGGAATTTGCTCGAGCGGTGGATTCTTGTGGGAATTGTCTCCTCCGGGCGTCGGCGGCTTTTCTCCTGTCGAAAGCACAAACCTGCAGCGATTCGAATGTTGGAATGGGCTTGCTGGTAGGCCGCGAGGGACTCGAACCCCCAACCCGCTGATTAAGAGTCAGCTGCTCTGCCAGTTGAGCTAGCGGCCCACTCGCTATCTAACTTAGCCAACGGGGCTGACGGCGTCAACCGCGACGATTTTGGGACTCAGGTTAGCTTTTTACGCCCATGCAAGCTATTCGCCTATGGCCGCTAGCGCCGGCTAAATGCCTGCTGTGCGCTAATGGGATGCAGAAAGGAGGAATCGTTATGATTGCACTGTTACTTCTATTAATCATCGCGCTGCTGGTGGCGCCGGGCATCACGTTGGGCGTCATGGTATCGCCTTTGTTCTTCCTGTTGCTGGTGGTAGCGCTAATCGCTGCTTTCTTCGCCTACCCCTACGGCACACATCACGGGCATTACTAGCCGGCGAGAATAATCATGCGTAGGTCAACCGGTACATCATTCGATATCCGCTGGATCGCGGCGACAATATTCCTGCTTTACCTCGTCTTCGTCGCGGCCGCCGGGGCCTTCGCCCGTTAAGGCCGCCGAAAAGCAAAGGACAGCCGCCCATCCTGTTGGAGGGCGGCTGTCCTTTGCTTTTCGGCGGCGCTATAATCCCCACATGGCGGGGCGGTTAGCTCAGTTGGCTAGAGCGCAGCGTTGACATCGCTGAGGTCAGAGGTTCAAGTCCTCTACCGCCCACCATTTTCCCCTTCATTGCCCCTCCGCTTTCGCCGATGCTACTATCAGCCAGGGCACTTCTCTGCCTTAACTGCGCCCTGATTGATACCGAAATGACTGATACAGATCCCATCTCCCGGCCGCTTATGCGCCTGCTGCTTCTCTGGCTCAACCTCATGCCTATCAGCATGCTGGCTATCGCCATCATCTTCGCTGTCGTGGCTGTCAACACGGAGCGCTGGGCCATGCTGGCCATCATGATCGTGATGGCCCTGCTGGCTACAGCGCTTTTCTTCACCCAGCGACGCATCATCGACCGCTACCTGACAACCAAGTAGGAAGCATGGCAGACGAACTGGAGCAGTTAAACCGGGAGGAGCGCCTCTTCCGCATGCGTCACTCGGCGGCGCACATCATGGCGGAGGCCGTGCTCTCAATCTTCCCGGAGGCCAAGCTGGCGATCGGTCCGCCAATCGACACCGGTTTCTACTACGACTTCGAGCTGCCGCGGCCGCTCTCCACCGAGGACCTGCCGCGCATCGAGGAGCTGATGCGGCAGCGCATCGAGTCGGACGTGCCGTTCCAGCAAGAGGAGATCGATAAGGCCCAGGCCGGCGAGCTCTTCGCTGATCAGCCGTTCAAACTGGAACTGATCCGCGAGATCGCCGACCCGCAGGTCAGCCTCTACCGCCATGATGGCTTCGTGGACCTCTGCCAGGGCCCGCACGTGCGCCAGACCGGCCAGGTGCCCGCGTTCAAGCTGATCAACGTCGCCGGCGCCTACTGGCGCGGCGATGAGCACAAGCCGATGCTGCAGCGCATCTACGGCGCCCTCTTCGAGACGCAGGAGGAGCTGGACGCGCACCTGCAGCGGCTGGAGGAGGCGCAGAAGCGCGACCATCGGCGGCTGGGACGCGAGCTGGACCTCTTTTCCCTGCACGAGGAGTACGGCCCCGGCCTCGTCTTCTGGCACCCCAAGGGCGGCCGTGTCCGCTCCATCATTGAGGACTTCTGGCGCAGCGAGCACTTTCGCAACGGCTACGAACTAGTCTTCACGCCACACGTCGGCAAGTCGACTCT
>DASRHH010000111.1:0-3055 GCA_035650635.1 Dehalococcoidia bacterium
GCCTCCGCCGGCGAGCTCGTCATGGGCAAGCTGACGGCGGTGCCGGTCGCCTTGGTGCGTGGCTTCGAGTACGGCGGCGAGGGCACATCCCGGGACCTGCTGCGCCCGGCCGAGCGGGACCTCTTCCGCTAGCTCGCGACACTAGCCCCAGAGCGCGGGTCCCCATAGCGTCGCGACGATCGCCCCAACGGCGATGAACGGCCCGTAAGGGATGAAGTCTTTGCGGCCGCGAATCCTCGTCACCAGGAGAAGGACCGATACGACTCCTCCGACGAACGCCATGACGATCAGGCCGATGACGAAGTAGGGGAAGCCGCTGGTCAGGCCCATCAGCGTCAGCATCTTGACGTCGCCGAAGCCGAAGCCGCCGCGCGCCACAACCCAGAGCAACAGACCGATTGCCAGGGCCGCCGCCCCGCCAGCGAAGACGGATCCGATACTGCGGTCGGTCCACCCCCACGCAAGTACCGCCGCGGCGGCGATCGCCGGGTAGGTCAGGCGATTGGGGATAACGCGCCGGTCCATGTCCGTGAAAACAAGGGCCAGAAAGACGCTGCAAGAAGCGCCCGCCAGCAAGCCGGCGCCTAGCTGCTCATCCTGGGCCACATAACCCAGGGCGAAGAGGCCAGCGCAGCCGGCCGGCAGCAGGACCGCCCGCGGCGAAAGCAGCCTGCCGCAGCTGGGGCAGCGCCCGAGGCGAGCGACGTAGCCGACGCCCGGCAGCAAGTCGATCGGGCTGGCGGCGGTGCCGCAGGCCGGGCAGAGCATGGCCCTGCCGATCAGCGAGCTGTCGGAGTAAAAGCGTTCGAGAAAGAGGTTAAGGAGTTGGCCTACGACAAGGCCGAGAACGATGGTGATTACGATCATCAGGTGGCTCTGGCAGCACAGGCTAGGACAATCGTAACGTGCCTGCAATATTCAGGCCTTGAGCGGCTGGACGCCAGGAGGTATTGTGTGGGATAACCAGCGGTCCACATAACGGCTTTCGCGCGTTATAAAAAGAGCCACGTTGCCTTGAGTATTAAACCTATCGCCTCCGTTGCGCTGCCGCGCACCGGCATTCGCGTTGGTCGCCAGGCGCAGATTATTCTGCTGCTGGCGATCTGCGTCCTGCCGATGGCGCTCTATCTCCCTTTCCTTAGCGAGCCGTTCGAGCGTGACGAAGGTGTCTACGCGACCCTGGCGCAGGGGCTGTTGCACGGCCACTTGCCCTACCGCGACTTCTTCGACCACAAGCCGCCCTTGATCTACGGCTGGTACTCCTTGAGTTTCCTGACGTTCGGGGAGAACGTGCAGGCGCCGCGGATCATGGCTGCTCTCGTCTTATCGGTGACCAACTTCGGCATCTTCCAGACGGCCCGCCTCCTCTTCAGCGAGCGCATCGGCATGATCGCCGCCGGCATATTCGGCGCCTCGGTCGGGCTGGCGGCACTGCAGATTAACGCCAATACAGAGGTCTTCATGCTGCTGCCGCTTGTTGCCTCGCTGTTGGCCTTCGTCCAGGGCATACGCGACGGACGGGCCCGCTGGTTCTTCCTGGCCGGCATTGCCGGCGGCATCGCGGTGATGACCAAGCAGGTCGCTGTCTGGAACGTCATGGTGCTGCTGCTGTTGGCTCTTTGCCTGCCGCGTGCCAGCGCCGAACCGATGCTGCGGCGGGCCGGCCAGGCGCTCTTGCTGGCGTCTGGCGCTTGCCTGGCAGTGGCCGTCGTTGCGCTGCCGTTCATCATCGCCGGTGCAGGCCAGGACTTCCTCTTCGCCAACCTGCAGTACAACTGGCTCTACGCACTGCAAGTCTCGGCGGCGGGGAAGCTTCAGGGCCTGGCGGTTGGCTCTCTGTTTTTCGTGATCGTCGCTGGCCCGTTGGTTGTGGGTGCGGTCACAGGCGTGGCCCTGCTGGTGCAGCGCCGCAACTGGGGAGCCGCTATCCTGCTGGCCGCCTGGGTCGGTGCCTGCCTGCTAGGCGTCGTCTCCACCGGTCGTTTCTTCGCGCATTATTGGGTGGAGCTGTTGCCTGCGCTGGCTCTGCCGACTGGCGCCGCTATCGGCTTTGGACCGAGTCAGATCCGGCGCCCCCGCCTGCAAACGGCAATTGCCTGGTTGGCCGGCCTGGCGATTATCTTCTCGCTCTTGATGAACGCCCAAGCCTACCTCAGCCCCTCAGCGGCTGGTAAGCACGATGCCAAATACCCGGAAACCCAGGCCCAATGGGACAACGCCAGCCAGGAGTTGGGTCGCTATCTGCATGAGCACACGCTGCCCGGCCAGACGATTTACGTCTTCGGCCGCGAGGCTCAGATCTATTTCTACTCCGACCGCGAGCCGGCCGCGCGATTTCTTTACAGCCAGCCGTTCACCCTGGACTCCCAGGCGATGAGCGACACCATTCGTACCTTGCGCGAGGTCAAGCCGACCTACATCGTCAACTCTGCACAGCCGCCGCTCTATAGCGGCTGGGAAGCGGGACAGCCGCAGGACTTCGTGAGGCTCCTGGCTGAGGATTACGAGTACGTTGGCGAGGTCGCATTCGCGCAGGTCTACCGCTTGAAGACCGACCTCCGCGATGACCTCTTCCGGCAGCAGTTCATGGGCAACGTCTCCGGCCTCGCCGGCATTCCCACCCGCTGAACACCGGCGTAAACGGCCGACGGCCTTAACCAGTCGGTAACAAACAGGCCCGGCTCACGTCTAAGACTTTGCCGTGTAGTAGCGGCAATTTATTAGAGAGCCGGGCATTTGAATCTCAACGAGACCTTAACCAAGCGCCACTCATTTGCGCCGTTGACATCGCTTGTGCAGCGACGCCTCCAGCTCAGTCCTAGAGTCGCCACGCTGGCGATGCCCTTGCTCGCGACCTACCTGGGATTGCTGGTCCGCTTCTCCTATGTGGTTGGCGGCGGGTTCCCCATGAACGATGGCGGATTGTTCATGAGGATGGTCCGCGATATCCAGGACGCCGGCTATGCTCTGCCTTACTTCACGTCTTATAACGGCGGCAATATTCCTTTCGCTTATCCCCCGCTGCCCTTCTACTTCGCGGCCGTCCTCGATCACA
>DASRHH010000112.1:0-2609 GCA_035650635.1 Dehalococcoidia bacterium
CGGTGACGCAGGCGCCGCCGACGACGTAGCGGCGCTCCAGCACCAGCACCTTACGGCCAGCGCGAGCCAGATAGGCGGCCGTCACCAGCCCGTTGTGGCCGGCGCCGATGATGATGGCATCGTAACGGTTCGGCACGGATCGTCTCCTTTCTGAAGGAGGAAGGAGGAATCAGCAACTGAGTTCTTTTGATTCCTCCTTCCTCCTTCCTCCTTTACGCCAAGGCGAAGGTTCACAGTATTGTAGATCATGCTCGTGGCCGTTCCCACCGCACTTGGCGAGCACTACACTGAGGGCATGTCTTCCAATGCTCCTTCCACCTCTCCGGCCGCGAATGTTCCCTCCTCTGTTGTGGGCGTGCTGCACGTCTACGTGGCCTTCGATTGGGGCGACGAGATCGATCTGGAGCAGGCCGGCCGGCTGGCGCCAGGCGAAGTTCTATCCCTATCCCGCCGTTCACGTACGCCGACCTGGATCGGTTACAAGCCGCCGCCATTGCGCTTTCGCCTGACGCAAGTGGAGGATGGTCGGGAGCCGGTGCCGCAACAGACGCTCCAGTGGTGGCATCGTTTTCCGAACCTGCCATCCCAGGAGCTGCCTGGTTTTGCCACCGTGGTGCAAAGTGTGGAAGCTACGGTGTTTGACTTCGGTGCCGTCAGCGTCGCGCTGGAAGTGCCATTTGATTTGCCGCCCACGGGTCTAACACAGCTGGCAGGACAACTTTCGGATCCCGCCACGGCCGAGGCCGTGGTCCAGGCCGCCCGTCAGGCAATCGCCCCTTTGCACGCCAAGCTGCTGCCCGCGATCCAGAGGCCCCAGTGGGATGAGAAGCTGTGGGAAGAGTATTTCGTCTTCCAGCTGCCGCCCGGCCAGCCCTGGAGTCCCACCGATTTGCTCGACGTGGAAACCGGCTGGCTCGCCGGCCTCGTGCGCCTGGAGGATCAGCCGCTCAGTGCTGAGGAGGTCGAGGAGGCCGTGCGCCTCTCGCTGCATTACGGCCCGCACGATCTCTTCGTCCCCGACTGGGCCGCTGCCGTCCTGCTCGACGAGGAATACGAGTGCGAAGAGACGCTGCAAACCATCGAGTTCGCCAACCTGCAGCTGCTGGAATATCGCTACATCGACGACCGCCTAGACCGTGCTCTGGAACGCGCTTACGGGCTGATCCACCGTGCTGCCCGCTCGCGCTTGCCGTTGTGGCGCCGTCCGGCCCTGCCCTTGCGTCTGCTGGGCGAACTGAAGGTCGAGGCAACCGGCCTGTTCGAACGCACCGGCAACGTGTTGAAGCTGGTCGGCGACCAGTACCTGGCTCGCGTCTATCGCTTGCTGGCGACGCGCTTTCACCTGCGCGAATGGGAGCGCAGCATTCAGCGCAAGCTGGAGGTGATCGAAGGGGTTTATCAGGTCGTCTCGGATCAGACAGCCGCTTTTCGGATGGAGTTTCTCGAAATTATTGTCGTCGTGCTGATCTTCCTGGAGATCGTGCTCGCACTGGTGCGGCATTAGGGTGGTCGGACCAAACCAGCCGATTCAAGCCTGAAGCGCCAGCGAAGGTGGCTGTTTCCTTCGCTGGCGCTTCAGGCTTGTAGAGTTCATTCGCCGTGTCCATCCAATTACGCTTCTCCCCCACCGCCCGCGCCGCGCAGCAGATGCAGCTCGCCAGCGATGGTCTTCATCGCGTCAATCTCAAACTGAATGTGCTCGGTCAAATCCACGCCAAAGTCGGCAGCGCCGCGCTCGATGTCCTCGCGGCTGACATTGCGGGCGAAGCCTTTCGACTTCATCTTCTTCTTGACGCTGGAAGCAGTCAGGTCGGTGATACCGTTGGGCCGCAGGATGGCCGTGGCGGTGATCAGCCCGGCCAGCTCGTCGCAGGCATAGAGCGCCTTTTCGATAGGACGTATGCGCGGATAGCGGTCGCTCAGGTAATCGGCATGAGAGCAAATGGTGTAGATCACGTCCTCGGGATAACCGTGTTCCCGAAGAATCTCCGAGCCCTTGAGGGGATGATCCGGCGGGTTGGGCCAGCGCTCGTAGTCGAAGTCGTGCAGGAGACCGACGATGCCCCACGTCTCCTCGTCTTCGCCCAGCTTGCGGGCGTAGGCGCGCATGGCGGCCTCGACGGACAGCATGTGGCGGACCAGGCTCGGGTCCTTGACGTACTCGTTGAGCAGGGCAAAGGCGTCGGCGCGGTTCATGGTCTTCCTCCTGTTAGGCCTCATGGTAGGAGAGGAAGAGTGCAATCGCCAGTTTCTTCATTTCTTTCCTGATCCGAAGCGCCAATAATGGCCGCGTCGGACGCTGCCCCGGCGCGCATCGGTCGCCCGCCTCGGCGCGCGCTCCGCGCTTTCTTTATCTCGGAGTCTGCCGATGAAGAAACTCCTGCTCCCTCTTCTCGCGCTCGCCATCTTGCTGACGGGCTCCCTCAACGTGCCAAGGGCGGCGGTACCCCAGGGTCAAACGCCGGCCCCGGTCAAAACCATCACACCGCCGAAGGAACACTTCGGCTTCAACATCGGCGACGATTACTGTCTGGCCAATTACAAGCAATTCCAGAGCTATCTGCGCAAGCTCGAAGGCCAGACCGATCGGCTCAAGGTCGTCAAGATCG
>DASRHH010000113.1:0-11942 GCA_035650635.1 Dehalococcoidia bacterium
ATCCGCCGCGTAGACACCTCTGCCTCCGGCGGCACCCGCTAGGCTTCCTCCAAAACGAGCTCCAGCTGCGCCATCTTCGCGGCATCGCCCAGGCGCGGTCCCAGCTTGACGATGCGGGTGTAGCCGCCGGGCCGCTCCGCGTAGCGCGGCCCCAACTCCGTGAAGAGCTTGCCCACCACGTCCTTGTCGTAGATGAAGCGCAGGGCTTGCCGCCGGGCATTGAGATCGCCGCGCTTGCCGAGCGTAATCATGCGCTCGGCAAAGCCGCGCACTTCCTTGGCCTTGGCGTGAGTCGTGATGATCTTCTCGTGCCGGAGAAGATCGGTCACCTGATTGCGGAACATCGCCAGGCGGTGATCCGTCGGGCGTCCGAGCTTTCGTCCCTTGACGCCGTGAGCCATTATTCTTCCTCGTCCTCCACGTCGTCCTTGAGGGAGAGCAAGCGCTTCTGCCAGTCGGTCAGATCCTCGTCCTCGGCACTCTCGGGAGCGGTCGCCGCGGGTTCCGCCTCGGCTTCGGCAGCCGGCGCGACTTCCTCCGCCTCGGGCTCGAGCTCCGCGACAGGCTCCGCCCGCGGCACGCCTTCCTCTTCCTCCAGCGGCAGCGCTTCCACCATGGGGCCGCCGTCCTTCGGCAGCAGACCCAGGTCTTCCAGCTTATCGCGCAGCTCGTCGTAGGACTTGCGACCGAAGTTGCGCAGGTTGAGCAGCTCCTCTTCGCTCCTCTCCATCACCTGGCCGACCGTGACCAGACCGCTGCGGCGCAGGCAGTTGTAGGCTCGCATGGAGAGGCCAAGCTCCTCGATCGGCATGTTGTAGACATCCGGGCTGAGCAGCACGCCGGCGCCGAGACCGCGCTCAACCACCGGCAGCGATGGTTTGCCCATGTTGCTGAAGAACTTCAGCTGCTCGATGAGGATGTCCGAGCTTTTGCTCACGGCCTCGACACCGCTAATGGTGCCGTCCGTCCAGACCTCCACGACCAGCTTATCGAAGTCCGTCTCCTGCCCGACGCGCGTATGTTCCACGCGGTAGGTCACGCGGCGCACCGGGGTGAAAATGGCATCGACAGGGATTACGCCGATCTGCAGGCCGTCCGTGGCGCCGGCTGGCTGGTAGCCGGTCCCGCGCTCCACGTTGAACTCGACGAAGAGGCGCGCTTTAGGGGAGTTCAGGGTCGCCAGGTGCAGCTCCGGGTTGACCAGCTCGTAGTGCTCCGGCACCTGGATGTCCTGCGCCAGCACCTCGCCCTCGCGGCCACTGACATCCAGGATGAGCGTGGCCGGCCGCTCAGCCAGGGCGCGCAGCCGGATCTCCTTGACGTTGAGCAGGAACTCGATGGTGTCTTCCTTGACGTCCGGTATCGTCGAGAACTCGTGGTGCACGCCGTCGACTCGCACCGAAACGACGGCTGCTCCCGGCAGCGAGCTAAGGAGCACGCGCCTCAGGGAGTTGCCGAGCGTCATGCCGAAGCCGGGCGGCAGCGGTGCCGCTACGATGCGAGCGTAGGGGCCGCTCTCCTCTTCGACCTCGATCTGCGGGTCCTCAACCTGAACCGGCTGGGCCCCCACCGTCTCCGTTCCGCCAAGCCTTAGTATCTGTCTGTCCAACATGTCATTCACTCATTCACTCTTATCTTGAGTAGTACTCCACTATCATCGCCGTATTGAATCGCTCGTTTGCTTCCGTAATGTCCGCCTCGGCCAGGACGCGGGCGGTAAGGGCTGTGCCATCGACGCTCAGCCATTCCGGCACCTGCTTGCTGCCGATGTTCTCCTTGACCGCTTTGAAGTATTCGCTCTTCTGGCCGCGCTCAGTCAGGCTGACGATGTCGCCGACGCGTAGGATGCGCGAAGGTATGGTGGACTTACGGCCGTTCACCGCCAGCAGCCCGTGCTTGACCAGCTGCCGCGCCTGGGCCCGCGAATCCGCAAAGCCCATGTGGTAGACCGCGCTGTCCATGCGCATCTCCAGCATCTTCAGCAGGTTATCGCCGCTGATGCCGGGGCGTCGCACTGCCTCTTCATAGAAGCGGACGAACTGGCGCTCCATCATCCCGAAGTGGAAACGCACCTTCTGCTTCTCGCGCAACTGTATGCCGCGGTCTGACACCTTGCGCCGGCGGGTGGAGCGCTGCCCCGGCGGGGTCGGGCGCTTATCGATAGTGCACTTGCTGAAGCACTTCTCCCCCTTGAGGTAGAGCTTTTCTCCCAGACCGCGGCAAATACGGCAGACCGGACCGGTGTATCGCGCCATTAACTCGCCTCCGTGTTGACCTATGAGTGTGCGGGCCCTAGACGCGCCTGCGCTTAGGAGGCCGGCAACCGTTGTGCGGTATCGGTGTGACGTCTCGAATGCTGGTTACCTGGAGGCCGGCCGCCTGCAGCGAACGTATCGCCGCCTCGCGGCCGCTGCCCGGGCCCTTGATCAAGACCTCTATCTGTCGCAGACCGTGCTCCATGCTGCGCCGGGCGGCCGTCTCCGCGGCGACACCGGCGGCGTACGGTGTGCTCTTGCGGGAGCCCTTGAAACCGACGGTGCCAGCACTGGCCCAGGAGAGTACGTTTCCGTTGGGATCCGTCAGCGTGATGATCGTGTTGTTGAAGGTTGAGGCGATGAACGCCCGGCCCGTCGGGATGTTCTTGCGCTCGCGCCGCTTGGTCTTACGCTCTGCCATACTCGTTACCTACTTCTTGGCCACGGCGCGGCGCCTGCCGGCCACGGTCTTGCGAGCACCCCGCTTGGTGCGCGCGTTGGTGCGGGTGCGCTGGCCCCGCACGGGGAGACCCCGGCGGTGGCGCACGCCGCGATAGCAGTTGATTTCAATCAGTCGCTGGATGTCCCCTCGCACCGCGCGGCGCAGGTCACCCTCCACCGTGTAGTTGCGGTCGATGTACTCGCGAATGCGGGTTACCTCATCGTCGGAGAGCTCCTGCATCTTACGGGAACTCTCGATCTGGGTGCCCTGGCAGATCTCGCCGGCCCGGTGGGGACCGATGCCGTAAATATAGCGCAGCGAGACGTCTACTCGCTTGTTGTTGGGGATGTCTACACCGGCTATTCGCGCCATCCGTCCTCCCTTAGCCCTGGCGCTGCTTGTGCCGCGGATTGGAGCAGACCACGTAAATCACGCGCCTGCGTCGCACAATCTGGCACTTCTCGCAGCGTTTCTTGACCGATGCCTGTACTTTCATCGTCTGCCTTACTTGAATCGATAGGTGATACGGCCGCGCGTGAGGTCGTACGGCGAAAGCTCTACGAGCACCTGGTCCCCGGGTAGGATGCGGATGAAGTGCATTCTTACCTTACCGGATGCGTGGGCCAGGACCTCGTGACCGTTAGGCAGATCGACGCGAAACATTGCGTTCGGCAATGCTTCGCGGACCTTGCCTTCAACCTCAATTGCTTCTTTTTTGGCCATGCAGTTCCTTAACGAATAAACGGGCGCTCGAAAGATACATTATAACAGCCGGTCAGCTTAAGGTTAAGACCTCAGGCTCACCATCCGTGATCGCCAATGTATGTTCGAAATGCGCCGAGAGGCTGCCATCCAGCGTGCGTACCGTCCAGTTGTCCGGGTCACGCTTGGTGTGCCAATCGCCAATGTTGACCATCGGCTCGATGGCGATACACATGCCCTTGCGCAGCACCGGCCCGCGGTCCACGGGGCCGTAGTTGGGGATCTGCGGGTCCTCGTGCATGGCGCGGCCGATGCCATGGCCGACGTACTCACGCACGACGGAGTAACCCAGGCTTTCGACGTACTCCTGGATCGCCGCGCCGATGTGGCCGACCCGATTGCCCGCCCGCGCCTGCTGGATGCCGCGCCAGAGCGCCTCTTTGGTAACCTCGATGAGCTTCTGCGCCGCCGGCGTGATCTGGCCGGCGCCCACGGTCAGGGCCGCATCGCCGACGAAGCCCTTGTAGGTGCAGCCGAGGTCCAGGCTGACGACGTCGCCCTCCTGGATCACGCGCTCGCCGGGTATGCCATGCACGATCTCGTCGTTTATGGAGATGCAGACGGTAGCCGGATAGCCTTGATAACCGAGGAAGGTCGGGATGACGCCGCGCCGCTCGAACTCCTTGCGCACCAGCTTATCCAGCTCCAGCTCGCTGACACCGGGGCGGACGTTTTCGGCCAGCAGCTTCAACACCTCGGCATTGATGCGACCGGCGTCGCGCATGATGGCCACCTCTTGCTCAGTCTTGAGGATGATTGGCAACGCGCGCCCTTCCCGCTGTCTTGAGTGCCGCCAGCAGGTCGCGGCCCACGGCTGCGATCTCCTGCTGGCCGTTGATGTCTGTCAGCTTGCCCTTCTTTCGGTAGTAGGCCGCCAGCTGTTGCAGTTGTTTAGCATTGACCTCCAGCCGTTTGGCCACCACCTCCTGCTTGTCGTCGTCGCGCTGGTAGAGCTCGCCGCCACAGCGATCGCAGACGCCGGCCTGCTTCGGTGGCGAGTTGCGCTCGTGGTAGACGGCGCCGCAGTTGCGGCAGGTCCAGCGCCCGGCCAACCGGTCGACCAGGTTGGACTCCGGCACCTTTATGTAGAGTACAGAATCGATGCTCTCCCCCCGTTGCGCCAGAGCCTCGTCCAGGGCGCGGGCCTGCTCCAGCGTGCGGGGGAAGCCATCGAACAGGCAACCGCGAGCGGCGTCGGGCTGCTGCAGCCGGTCGATGATCATGCCGATTGTGATCTCGTCCGGCACCAGCTGACCGGACTCGTAGTAAGGCCTGGCCTTTTCGCCCAGCTCCGTGCCGTTGCGGATGTTCTCGCGGAAGAGCTCGCCGGTGGTTACATGGGTCAGGCCGGTCTCCCTGACGATAGTCTGCGCCTGGGTGCCTTTACCGGCGCCGGGCAAACCGAGCAGGATAACGTTCAACGAGAGTGTTCCCTCTGCCTAACGGATGAAGCCCTCATACTGCCTCATCAGCAGCTGGGACTCGATTTGGCGCATGGTATCCAGCACCACGCCGACGACGATGATCATGCCACTGCTGGTTATGCCCAACGCGGCCGAACGGCCACGCAGGCTGACGTTGGCGCCGCTGATCGCGCCGGCGATGAACGGCGCGACGGCGACGAACCCGAGGAAGAACGCGCCTGCCCAGGTGATGCGCAGAATGACGCGGTTGATGTATTCCTCCGTGGGCCGCCCCGGCCGGATTCCGGGGATGAAGCCGCCTTGCCGCTGCAAGTTCTCCGCCAGGTTCTGTTGCTGGAAGACGACGAACGTGTAGAAGAACGTGAAGACAACAACCGTGACGAAGAGCAGCCCCCAGTAGAGGGCATTTTCCGGACTCAGGAAGCCGGCCATGCCGTGGCCGATATCATGGATGAAGGTGTTGTTGTTCGATTCCAGGATCTTCCCCAGGTAGGACGGGAAGATGATGATCGAGTAGGCGAAGATCAGCGGGATCATTCCAGCGGAGTTCACCCGCAGAGGGATATGGCTCTGGCCTGATTGCCGGTACATGCGACCGCTGCGAAAGACGCTGCGGGAGTATTGGACGGGAATCCGCCGTTGCGCCTCCTGGAAGTAGACGATCAGGTACACCAGCACGACGGCCATGATCCCCAGCATCAGGGTGCTGCTGGCCGTATCGCCGATGCCAGTGTAGAGCTTTCCAGCGATGAACTGCGGCATGCCGGCGACGATGCCCGCGAAGATGATGACGGAAATCCCGTTGCCAATGCCGCGTTCACTGATCAGCTCGCCAATCCAGACCAGGAACATCGTGCCGGCCAACATGGAGGCCAGGATGGTCAGCGTGCTCAGTGAGCCCAGCGAGACGTTGACGGAGCCCGGGACCTGGCTCTGGATCAGGATCAGCTGACCGTAGCCCTGTACCAGCGCCATCGGCACGGTCAGCCAGTGCGTGTATATCTGGATCTGGCGGCGGCCTTGGTCGCCCTCCTGCGAGAGCGACTTCAGGCTCGGCACGATCGGTATCATCAGTTGCATGATGATGGAGGCCGTGATGTAGGGGTAAACCCCCATCGCGGCGATGCTCATGTTCTGCAGCGCGCCACCGCTGAAGATGTTGAGGAAGCCCAGGACGGTGCTGGTCTCGAAGAAGCGGCTGATGGGGGCCGGGTCCACGCCCGGCACTGGCAGTGCCGCCGCGAAGCGGAACACCACCAGCATCGCCAGGGTGAAGATGATCTTCTCGCGGATGTCCGCCTGGAAGAGGGCGTTATAGGCGGCCTGGAGCAGTTGCGGCCGCTGGGCTGGTCTAGCCGTTGTCGTCATTGCTCTCGCTTGTCCCTGTGATCTCGATGGCCTGTCCGCCGGCAGCCTCGATGGCGGCGCGAGCGGTAGCGGAGAATTTGTGGGCTCGCACGGTCAGGGCAGCGGCCAGTTGTCCATCGCCCAGCACCTTCACCGGTTGTTTGACGCCGGCGATGATATTTCGCTCCTTGAGCAGCTCCGGCGTCACCTCTGTCCCGGCCGCGAACCCGGCCAGGTCCTTCAGGTTAACGCCGCGGTACTCCACCCGGTTGCGGTTGCGGAAGCCGCGCCGCTTGGGCAGACGCTTGACCAGCGGCGTCTGGCCGCCCTCAAAGCCAGCCCGCAGCGGCTTGCCGGAGCGCGCCTTCTGGCCCTTCAGTCCCTTGGAGGAGTAGGTGCCGTGGCCGCTGGCGTTGCCGCGGCCCACGCGCCTGCGCGCGTGCTTGGCGCCCTTGGGCGGCCGGAGGTCGTGCGCTTGCATTAGTTTTCAGGCACCTCTTGCACTTCCACCAGGTGGCGGACCTTGTGCACCATGCCGCGGATGGCCCGGGAATCGCCGTGCTCAACGCTGTGGCCCAATCGCTTGAGGCCCAGCGCCTTGATAGTGCGCTTCTGGCTCTCTTCGTAGCCGATGCTGCTCTTGCGCCAGGTGATGCGAAGCTTAGGCACTGATCGGCTCCTGCTGCATCGCCTTGACGATCTCTCGGCGGCTACGGGCCTTGGGGTCGATAAGCCGCGCCAGGCCGAGCATCGTCGCCTTGACCACGTTGGCAGCGTTGCTGCTGCCCAGCGACTTGGCGACGACGTCCTTGACGCCGGCCATCTCCAGCACAGCGCGGACGCCGCCGCCGGCGATGATGCCGGTACCGGCCGCCGCCGGCTTCAGCAGCACGCGGGCGCCGTTGTAGCGCACCACGATCGGGTGCGGAATCGTCGAACCGACCATCGGCACGCGGATCATGTACTTGCGGGCGATTGTCGAGGCCTTGCGGATCGCTTCCGGCACTTCCTTGGACTTGCCGAGCGCCGCACCAACATGGCCCTGGCCATCGCCGATGACGACAACGGCCGTGAAGTGGAAACGCCGCCCGCCCTTGACGACCTTGGCGACACGGTTGATGAAGACGACCTTCTCGTTTAGCTCCAGCTGGCTGGTATCGATGTCCTGCGGCGTCCCGATGTACTTGCGCGGGTTAGACATGGCCTAGAACTCAAGCCCTCCCTTGCGGGCGGCATCGGCCAGGGCCTTGACGCGGCCGTGATAGCGGAAACCGGCGCGGTCCATTACCACTTGCGAGATGCCCTTCTGCTTCGCCTTGCTGGCGATCAGCTCGCCGACTTTGACGGCGACGTCAGTCTTGGACTGGCCGCTGTGGCCGTTGCGCAGGGCTGCTTCGACATCGGATGCGGCGACCAGCGTCTTGCCGGCGTCGTCGTCGATGATCTGCGCATAGATATGGTTAAGGCTGCGAAAGACCGCCAGACGTGGCCGCTCGCCGGTGCCGCGCAGGCGGTGCCGCACGCGGACGTGGCGGACCCTGCGGGCCGCTCGCGCTGTCTTTGCTCGAAAGATCTTCATCGCATGTGTCCTTAGCGTGCGGCCGCCTTACCGGCCTTGCCCGCCTTGCGGCGCACGTATTCGCCCAGGTAGCGGATACCCTTGCCCTTGTAGGGCTCAGGCGGCCGGACGGCCCGCACGTCGGCGGCTACCTGGCCCACCACCTGCCGGTCGTAACCCTTCACCAGTACGCGCGTATTGCCGTCGACCTCGAATTCGACGCCTTCCGGCGGCGCAACGACGACCGGCCTGGAATAGCCGACCGCCAGCGAGAGGTCACGGCCCTGCATCTGCGCGCGATAGCCCACGCCCTGCAGCTCCAGCGTCTTGGTAAAGCCGGTGCTGACTCCGGTTACCATGTTGGCGACGAGGCTGCGATTGAGGCCGTGCAGCGCGCGGTGCCGCGGCTGCTCTGTGGCGCGCTTCACCAGCAGCTGGCCGTCCGCCTGCTCCACGGTAATGCCGTCGTTCAACTCGTGGCTCAGCTCGCCCTTCGGCCCCTTGACCGAGACGCGGTTGCCATCGATCTGCACCTGCACGCCGGCGGGCACTGCGATTGGCATCTTCCCGATTCTTGACATGGCTATATCACTACCAGACGTAGCAGAGGACTTCTCCGCCCACGCCTTTGCGCCAGGCGTCCTGGCCGGTCATCACGCCCTGCGGCGTCGAAAGTATGGCGATGCCGAAGCCGCCGTAGACGCGCGGGATCTCCTGCTTCTGAGCGTAAACGCGCAGTCCGGGCTTGCTTACCCGCTGCAGGCCCTCCACCATCGGCTGTTTCTTGTTGCCGTAGGCGATATGGATGCGCACCGCGCGGCGGGTGCCGTTCTCCACCAGCTCGTAATCGCGGATGAACCCCTCCTGCTTGAGCACGCGCGCCAGCTCCGCCTTCACCTTGGAGGCGGGCACGTCCGTATAGTCGTGCCGCGCTGTGATGGCGTTGCGGATGCGGGTCAGCATGTCAGCTATAGGATCGGTCATCTCTACCAGCTCGACTTCTTGACGCCGGGCAGCTGGCCCTCGCTTGCCAACTGGCGGAAACAGATACGGCAGAGACCAAAGTCACGCAGGAAAGCACGCGCCCGGCCGCAACGGTGGCAGCGATTGCGTCGCCGCCCCGGAAAGCGGGGCGTCTTCTCGAATGTTCGTACGTAAAGGGCTTTCCTGGACAACCGGGTCTCCTATCGCCGGGCGAACGGCATGCCGATAAGCTGCAGCAACCGTTTTCCTTCTTCGTCGTTGCGGGCCGTCGTGATGACGTTCACCTGCAGCCCGCGGATGTGGTCTATCTGACTGTAATCGATCTCCGGGAAGATCACCTGCTCCCGGATGCCGAGACCGTAGTTGCCTCGGCCGTCGAAGGAGTTGGACGAGACGCCCTGGAAATCGCGGATGCGCGGCAGCGCGGCGCTGACCAGCCGATCCATGAACTCGTACATGCGGTCGCCGCGCAGGGTCACCGTCAGGCCGATCGACATGCCTTCGCGCAGCTTGAAGTTGGAGATGGAGCGCTTGGCCTTGGTGACAACGGGCTTCTGGCCGGTGATCGCCGAAATGTCTTCCGTGGCGGAGTCCAGCGCCTTCGGGTTGGCGATTGCCTCACCCACACCGACGTTAACCACGACCTTCTGCAGGCGCGGCACCTCCATGACGTTGGAGTAGGAAAACTCCTTCATCATGGCGGGGACGATCTCTTCCTTGTAGCGTTCTTTCAATCTCGGTGCCATAGCGTTACTCAATCGATGTTAGCGTCGCAGTTCTTACAATATCGTACCTTGCGACCGTCTGCCAGCGAGCGAAATCCGACCCGCACTGCCTTGCTGCAGGCGGGGCAGATCAGCCGGACGTTGGCCCAGGAGATCGGCGATTCGCGCTCGATGATGCCGCCCGCCTGTTCCGTAGACCTGGGCTTCATGTGGCGCTTGACCACGTTGATGCCCGTCACCACCAGGCGAGCGCGTGTCGGCAGCACCTGGCGGACGGTGCCGGTGCGGCCGCGGTCCTTACCCTTGGTGACCAGCACGGTGTCCTCGCGGTGAATGCGATTGGCCATGCCTAGATGACCTCCGGCGCCAGCGAGACGATCTTCATGAAGTTGCGGTCCCGCAGCTCGCGAGCCACCGGCCCGAAGATGCGCGTCCCACGCGGGTTATCCGCGTCCGATAGCACGACGGCGGCGTTCTCGTCGAAGCGAATGTAGGAGCCGTCCCGCCGGCGATAGGGCTGCGCGACCCGCACGACAACGGCGCGGACCACGTCGCCCTTCTTGACCGCGGCCCCGGGCGAGGCCTGTTTCACCGAAGCGACAATAGTGTCGCCAACGGTGCCGTAGCGCCGAGTGGAGCCGCCCATCACCTGGATGCACATCAGCTCCCGGGCGCCGCTGTTGTCGGCGACACGCAGCCGCGAGTACTGCTGGATCATTCCTCTGCCTCTGCCTCCGGTTCGGCTGCGGCCTCGGGCTCAGGGGGCGCTCCAGCCTCGGCCTTGCGCGCTCGCGTGCGGCGCGGCTTGGCCTCCGGCTCGGCGGCCTGGGCTTCCGGCTCTGCCGCAGGAGCCGCTTCGACGGCCGGCACTTCCTCCTCGGCCTTCGGGGCCCGGCGGGCGCGGGTTCGCGGCGCCGGTGCCTCGGCTTCCGCAGGTGCAGCTTCTACGGTCTCTTGAACGATTTGGGGCGGCTCTTCGATTACCTCGGGCGCCACATCGGCCATGACGGCGCCGGGTGCGGCAGCCTCCGCCGAGACCGGCGCTTCCTCCGTAGGACGGTGACGGCTGCCCGGGCCGGTGTCCTCCTCGCCCTCGATCGCTTCCAGGACAGTGCCCCGGCGCACGATTTCGATGACGCGCCAGTTTTTGTCCTTGGAGAGGGGCCGCGACTCCAGGATGCGCACCAGGTCACCGGCATGGCAGGAGTTGTCCTCGTCGTGGGCCTTGTAGCGCGTCACGTGGCGCATGATCTTCTTGTAGAGGCGGTGCTTGCTGTGCGTTTCGACAGCGACGACGACGGTCTTGTCCATCTTGTCGCTGACTACAATACCCTCGCGGATCTTGCGGCGGCCGTAGATGCTTTCGGTGACCACTACTCGCCGCCTTCCTTGGAGAGCGCGCGCAGGCGTTGTACCGTCTTCAGCCGCGCGATCTGCCGGCGGACAACCGGCAGCTGGCGGTGGTTGGGCTGCTGGCGGGTCTGCACCTGCAAGCGCAACGAGAACAGGCTGCGATACGTCTCCTCGATCTCCTTCGTCAGGTCGGAGTCGGAGAGCTTGTGTATCTCCTCCATGCGGGTCTTCAGCTTCTTGGCCATGGCTATGCCGCCTCCCGGGCAACGAAGCGTGTCGCGATCGGCAGCTTGTTGGAGGCCAATCTCAGCGCCTCGCGGGCGACGTCTTCGCGCACGCCCGAAATCTCGAAGAGCATGCGGCCGGGCCTGACCACGGCCACCCAGAGCTCCACCGGCCCTTTGCCGCTGCCCTGTCGGGTCTCCGCCGGCTTCTTGGTAACCGGCTTGTCCGGGAAGACGCGGATCCAGAGCTTGCCGCCGCGGCGCACGAAGCGCGTGACCGCGCGGCGCGCGGCTTCGATCTGGCGGGCGCTGAGCCAGCAGGCCCCCATGGCCTGCAAGCCGTAGTCACCAAAGGTGACGGCGTTGCCGGCCTGGGCGCGTCCGCGCCGCCGGCCGCGGTGCATCTTGCGGTACTTGGTGCGCTTAGGTTGTAGCATCGCTCTCCGCCTCCGGCTGAGGTGCCGGTGCGCTCGTTTCGCTAGGCTCGGCGGATGTTGGCGCCGTGGCGGCGGCTGCGCCTTCGGCCTCCGCCGCTTCCTCTTCGGCAGCGGCCGCACGCTCGGCGGCCTGGCGGCGGCGCAGCTCTACGGGGGCATCGCCCTTGTAGATCCAGCACTTAACGCCGATGCGCCCCAGGGTGGTCCGCGCCTCTGTAGTTCCGTAGTCGATTTGGGCTTTCAGGGTGTGCAGCGGGATGCGTCCCTGCATGTCCTGATCGCGGCGGGACATCTCGGAGCCGCCGAGCCGGCCCGCCACCTTGATGCGGATGCCCAGGGCGCCCCGCTGCATGGCGCGGCCCACAGCCTGCTTGATGGCGCGACGGTGAGAGATGCGCCGCTCGATCTGGTCGGCGACGCTGCGGGCCACT
>DASRHH010000114.1:0-18198 GCA_035650635.1 Dehalococcoidia bacterium
GTGCTGCTCACTCACCGCGGCGACCTGCCAGGTGCGGAGGACCGCTTTCTCTCTGATCTCGGCCGCTGGCAGGATATCGACGAGCCTTTCCTGCGAGAGTTCACTCGCGCCGCCTGCGAGAGCGACTTGCCGGTCCTCCTGGGCGGCCACTCGCTGGTTTCAGGTGGCCTGATGCTGCTGGCGGAGCATGCCTGGCAGGAGCACGACCGAGCCAGCGCCGCTGGCGATTCTGTTTGACCATAAACGGGGCCCAAGCGTAAACTTGGGCTGAAATTCCCTCCCTTCAGCTTCGCGCGAAACATCTCTAACGCCCGCCCCAGAGGAGGTAAACCGAGTGTCCGTCCTGGAACACAGCGACCCCGAAATCGCCGCTTTGATCCGGCGCGAGGAAGAGCGCCAGACCAATGGTCTGGAGATGATGGCGTCCGAAAACTACACCAGCGCCGCCGTCATCGAGGCGATGGGCACCGTCCTTACCAACAAGTACGCGGAGGGCTACCCGGGCAAGCGTTACTACGGCGGCTGCGAGGTGGTGGATGAGGTGGAGACTATCGCCATTGAACGGGCGAAGCGGCTCTTCGGGGCGGAGCATGTCAACGTGCAGTCCCACTCCGGCGCCGACGCTAACCTGGCGGCCTACTTCGCGTTGATGGACCGCGGCGATACGGCGATGGGCATGAACCTGTCGCACGGCGGCCACCTGACGCACGGGCACAAGGTCAACTTCTCTTCCTGGCTCTACAACTTCGTGCACTACGGCGTCGAGCGCGAAAGCGAGCGCATTGACTACGACGAGATGGCGCGCCTGGCGCGCGAGCACCAGCCCAAGGTCATCGTCGTCGGCGCGACCGCCTACCCGCGCCTCATCGACTTTCCCCGCTCTCGCGAGATCGCCGATGAGGTCGGCGCCTATCTGATGGTGGACATGGCGCACATCGCCGGGCTGGTGGCGGCCGGCGTGCACCCGTCGCCGGTGCCTTTCGCGGACGTCGTCACCTCTACTACGCACAAGACGCTGCGCGGGCCGCGCGCGGCCTTCATCATGTGCAAGGAGGGGCTGGCGGAGAAGATCGACAAGGCGGTCTTCCCCGGCAGCCAGGGTGGACCGCACATGCACATCATCGCCGGCAAGGCCGTTTGCTTCGGCGAGGCGCTGAAGCCGGACTTCGTCGAATACCAGAAGCTCGTCGTCGAAGACGCCCGGGTGCTGGCGGAGACGCTGCAGGCTGAGGGCCTGCGCATTGTCTCCGGCGGCACTGACAACCACCTGATCCTGGTGGATGTCGGCGTCAAGGGCTTGACCGGCCGCGACAGCGAGAAGGCGCTCGATAGGGTCGGGATCTACGCTAACAAGAACACCATTCCTTTTGATGAGCGCCCCCCGACCGTCGGTAGCGGCCTGCGGCTGGGCACGCCTGGCCTCGCCAGCCGCACCATGGGCCCGGAAGTCATGAAGCACGTCGGCAAGCTGATCGTGCGGGTGCTGGATAATATGGAAGACGAGACGGTGTTGCAGCAGGTGCGGGCGGAGGTCAGGGAGCTGACACGGAGCTATCCGGTGCCGGGCATTAGCGACCGCATCGGCGCGGCCGTTTAGAGTCGCCAACCGCTCTGTTCAATGTATGGAGCGTGCGTGCTATAATCCCCAAGGCCCGGCAGGGGCAGCCGCCTGTTTAAATTTTGACAGAAGCTATGACAGACTACGAACTCATGCTGGTCATCAGCCCGGACGTCGAGAATGACGACGTTACCGGCACGGTGGACCGTGTGCAGCAGTTTATAATGGAGCGCGGCGGCCAGGTGACGGACACCGACACCTGGGGGCGCCGGCGCCTCGCTTATCCCATCAACCGCTTCACGGAAGGCAACTACGTCGTCACCCATTTCCGCATCGAACCCGGCCGCATCCGGGATCTGGAGAGCTCTTTGCAGCTCTCAGAAGACGTTATCCGTCATCTTGTGGTGAAAGTCGGAGACTGAATTCGCTCGGAAGGAGCAAAACGGCAATGGCTGGCCTGAACAAGGTGATGATCATCGGCAACCTGGGAGCGGACCCGGAGATGCGCTACATGGCGGACGGCACCGCCATGACAAGCTTCAGGGTGGCGACGACGCGCAACTTCAACGGCCCGGACGGCGAGCGGCGGGAGGAGACGGAGTGGTTCTCCGTCACCACCTGGCGCAAGCTGGCGGAGCAGTGCAGCCAGTATCTGCAGAAGGGCCGCAAGGTCTACGTTGAGGGTCGCATGCGCACCCGCTCCTGGGACGGCCAGGACGGTCAGCGCCGCTATCGCACCGAGGTGGTGGCGGACCGAGTTGTGTTTCTGGACCGCATGCAGGGGGCGACTGTCAGCGAAGAGAGCGAGGTCGAGCTGGCTGACGTTCCCTTCGAGATAGAAGAATAGCCGGCAGGGCAGATAGGAAGCTAATGGTCACTGAACCGCAACGCAACGAGGAACCACAGGGCGACCGCCCGGATGATAGGCCACGCAAGCGCCGTTTCGGGCGCCGGCGTCCCTGTCCAGTCTGTGTCGCGCGGATGAAGACCGTGGACTATAAAGACGTTGGCTTCCTGCGCAGGTTCATCTCAGACCGGGCACGCATGGAGCCTCGCCGCAAGGTGGGCGCCTGCGCCAAGCACCAGCGGGCCATCGCCCGGGCGATCAAGCGGGCCCGTCACGTTGCTCTGCTGCCCTACACGGTGGAGCACATCCGCGGCCAGAGCAGTCCTGCCCGTTAACCGCAGACCTCTTAGAGTTTCGTCGGGCCGCTCTGCGCGGACTGACCGGTAGCGCAAGTGGCTAGAAGGAAACGTCAGGCCAGAATCCCTACCCCAAGCTGGGGCCCGCGTACCCGCCACGGCGGCCGCCTGGACGCGGAGAGCCACTGGCAAGTGTTGGCCTTCCTGGGCGTGCTCATTGTCATCGTGGCGGCCCTTGGCCTCGTGGGCGCCGCAGTCTTCAGCCGCTTCTGGGAACAGAACAACCGCCCCAAGGAGCTGGCGATACAGGTGGGGGAGCAGCGCTACAACCTGGGATACTACTCTCACCGGGCCACAATGTTCCTGGACAGCATTGGCGGCCGTGGCAGCCAGTTCGCCCAGCCCAGCCTGTTGTTGCCCCAGGTATCAGCGAACATCATCGAAGAAGGCGTGGCGCTCCAGTACGCCGCCGACGAGGGAGTGACCGCGACCCCGGATGAGGTGGACGCGAGCATCCGCAATAAGATTAGCGTCGCCATCAGCACGCCATCGCCTGCCGCCGGCGCCTCCGGTACTGATGCCGGTCAGGCAGTCGCCTCAGTGCTGGCCCAGCAGAAAACGTTCGAGTCCATCTACCGCGGCCAGCTGGAGCAAAGCGGCCTCAACGACCAGGAGTATCGCAGTATGACGCTGGCTCAGCTCCTGATCAGCAAGCTGAAGGACAAGTTCAAGGCTGCCGTCCCGGCGGCTGCCGAGAGCATCCATTACGAGCAGATCCTGGTGCGCGACCCTTCTTCCGCGGACGACATCGTCAGACGCTTGAACAGCGGCGAAGACTTCGCCGTCATAGCCCGCCAGCTCTCGCTGGACACGTCGACCCGGGACAAGGGCGGCGATGTCGGCTGGGTGGCGAGAGGCGGCCTGGACCCTGCCAGCGAGGCGTTACTCTTCTCGCTACCGCCCGGCGCTATCCAGAAGTCGACCTCAGCGCAGGGCACCTTCGTCTACAAAATCATCGAGAAAGCCAATTCGCGGCCACTGGAAGACACCATGAAGCAGCGGGTCGCCGATCAGAGTTACACCAACTGGCTGCAGTCCAAGCTGCAAAGCGTCCCCGTCCGCAACGAGTTGGACCTCACGTCCGGCAATGTTGACAAGATAAAATGGGTGGCGGGTAAGGTCTTTGGCTAAGCCGCGGGATCGGCAACGCATCCAGATCGGCCTGCTCGGGCTGGGAGTCGTCGGCAGCGGCGTGGCAAAGGCCCTCGCCGCCAAGGCCGCCCTCTACGAGCGCCAGCTGGGCGCCGGCCTCCACCTGCGGCGGGTTCTGGTGAAGAACCCCTCGCGGGAGCGCTCCGTGCTCCTGGAAGAGGGCGCGATCACCAGTAACGCCGCCGACGTCCTGGGCGACGACGCGATCGGTATCGTCATCGAGGTCATGGGCGGCGAGACCCCCGCCTACGAGTACATCTGCCAAGCGCTTTCCGCGGGGAAGCACGTGGTGACGGCCAACAAGGAGGTCATGGCCAAGCATGGCCCGGAGCTGCTGGAACTGGCGGACGCCAACGGCGTAGAGCTGCTCTTTGAGGCGAGCGTCGGCGGCGGCATCCCCATCATCTCGCCGCTCAAGCGCGACCTCTCGGCCAACCAGATCACCAACCTGCGCGCCATCATCAACGGCACTACCAACTACATCCTGACGCGCATGGATAAGGAAGGCATCGACTTCGATGAGGCGCTGCGCCAGGCACAGGCCCTCGGCTACGCCGAATCCGACCCGACCAATGACATCGAGGCGCACGATGCCGTCTACAAGCTGGCGATCCTGGCCAGCCTCGCCTTTCATACCACCGTCCGGCCGCGGGACATCTATCGCGAGGGCATTACCCGCATCAACGCCCGCGACTTCCGCTACGCGCGCGAGCTGGGCTTCGCCATCAAGCTGCTGGCCGTGGCCCGGCGCGATGGCGAGGCCGTGCAGGTGCACGTCCATCCGGCCCTGGTGGCCCAGGACGAGCTGCTGGCGAAGGTCGATGGCGTGCTCAACGCCGTGGAGGTGGAGGGCGACCTGCTGGGGCGCGTCCTCTTCCAGGGTCCGGGCGCCGGCGCCAACCCGACAACCAGCGCAGTCCTGGCGGACGTGCTGGACGCGGCGCGAGCCATTGTCACCGGCCGGCCGCCGCATGGGCCCGCTTTCTCGGAGGCACTCCGCCTCAAGCCGATGTCGGAGGTCGTGGCGCGCTATTATATCCGCATGGTCGTGGCGGATAGCCCCGGCGTTCTTTCAGTGATCGCGCGTTGCTTCGGCGATAACGCCGTCAGCATCGCCTCGGTCATCCAGAAGGAAACTGACGAAGCGGCGCAGTCGGCGGAGATCGTCATCATGACTCATCCCGCTCGCGAGGCCGCCATGCAGAGCACGATAACGGCATTGGAGGATTTGGACGTGGTGGTAGAGATCGGTAATTTCCTGCGAGTAGAAGGCTAATGGCTTCCCGGAGCAAGGCCCAGAGCCTGGAAGACGCAGTGCAGTGGCTCGAGGAAGAGCTGGAGCGTTCCAAGGCCCAGCTGCACAAGGCGGAATCGCAGATGGACCAGGCCGTGGCCCAGGTGCGAGACCTGACTGTGGCGATGCAACGGCTGGAGGGCAACATCGGCGGTTTCGCGTCCGCCGAATCCTCCGTGTCCGCGCTGCAAAATGACGTGCGCGAGCTCAAGGAAGTGGCCCGCCGCATGCAGGACCGGCAGACGGAACTGGCTAACCGCACTGAGGAGTCCTTGCGGCGCCGCGAGAGCGAGGCGCATACCGGCAACAACCAGCACAACGCCGTCAGCAAGCAACTGGAGGCGCTGGATAAGATCACCACCAGCTACGAGTCCCGCTTGCACAGCCTGGACATGGCGATGCGGCAGCTTGAGGACGAGACCGCTTCACTGCGGCAGCTGCAGCAGAACCTGGCGCGGCAGACCGAGGAGGTGGGTCTAAAGTCCGGACGTCAGCAGGACACCATTGGACGGCTGAACACTACCTCGGAGCGGATCGTCGCGGACATGGAGGCGTTGCAGAAGCAGGACGATGGTCTGGCCGAGCGCCTGCGAGTCCAGAACGAGCTGCTGCGCCGCTCCGAGGAGCGGATCGAGCAGGTGGCGCGCTCGACGGAGATCATCCAGGCCCTGACGGAAGAGCAGGAGCGCCTGCGCACCGAGATCCAGCGCCAGGGCGAGCGCCTGGGCGCTGTGGAGCGCACGCTGGAGGAGCAGACGCAGCACGTTACCAATGTCCTGCAGGGGATCACGCTTTTGGACCAGCGGGTACAGACGCAGGCCGGCCGTCTCCTCACCGTAAGCCAGGAGATGGAGACCTTCCGCGACCAGGTGAAGGAGCAGCTAACCCGGATGGTCCGGACCCTGGAGCGCCAGCGGCGCCGGCAAATCGAGGCTATGACCCAGGAGATCAAGGAGATCAGGCAGAGTGACCTCAATTACTCCCGCGAGTAGCCGGGAGGGGGTCCTCCAGCGCTATCGCGATTATCTGCCGATCAGCGAATCGACTCCCCAGGTCAGCCTCGGCGAGGGCAGCACCCCGCTCGTCAAGTCGCAGCGCATCGTCCAACGTACCGGGTGCCGTGAGCTGTACTTCAAACTGGAGTCCTGCAACCCCACCGGCTCCTTCAAAGACCGCGGCATGGTAGTGGCGGTCGCCAAGGCACTGGAGGAGGGCAGCACGGCCGTCCTCTGCGCCTCCACCGGCAACACCAGCGCGGCGGCCGCGGCCTACGCGGCCGTCTGCGGTCTCAATGCCTACGTCCTGGTGCCCAAGGGCAACATCGCGCAGGGTAAGCTGGCGCAGGCCGTGGCCCACGGCGCCCAGATCATCGCCATCGAGGGCAACTTCGACGCCGCTCTGCGGCTGGCCCGCCAGCTCAGCGATCGTTATCCCGTAGCGCTGGTCAACTCCGTTAACCCCTACCGGCTGGAGGGGCAGAAGACGGCCGCCTTCGAGATCATCGATGCCCTGGGCGACGCCCCGGACGCGCTCTGTATCCCTGTGGGTAACGCCGGCAACATCACCGCCTACTGGCGGGGCTTCCGCGAGTACTACGAGGCCGGAAACGGCTCCCGCAAACCGCGCATGCTCGGCTTCCAGGCGGCTGGGGCGGCCCCCATCGTCCGCGGCGAGGCCATCCCTAACCCGCAGACGTTCGCCACGGCCATCCGCATCGGCAACCCCGCCAGCTGGCAGGGCGCCATCGCCGCCCGTGACGAGTCCGGTGGCTCGATCACGGCGGTAGAGGACAGCGAGATCCTGGAGGCGTATCGGCTGCTGGCGCAGGAGGAGGGCATCTTCGCGGAGCCGGCCTCGGCGGCCTGTGTCGCGGGATTGATCAAGCTTTCACAACAGCAGGACTTCGGCGGGCAGACGGCCGTTTGCGTCATAACCGGCAGCGGCTTGAAAGACCCGGACACCGCGCTGACCATACCGGCGCGCATGGCGGAGGCTCCGGCGGACATGGAGGCCGTGGCCGGTGCGCTAGGGCTCTCAGGTTAGCTGCGGGTTAGCCGCTGCTTTAGCTCTTAAGCGAGAAACGTTTCGCATCTGCGTTCCTCTTGCTAGAATAGAGAGCGCTTCGCCTCCGCAGGCTTCGTCTTATGGCAGATTCCCTTCGAACGTTCATCGATCAAGCAACCATCGAGCGCGCCGTGCGCGAGATCATCTTCGCCATCGGCGAGGACGCCTCGCGCCAGGGACTGGCTGGCACGCCGGAGCGCATCGCCCGGATGTACGCCGATATCTTCTCAGGTCTGCAGGAGGACCCGCGCGAAGTTCTGGCGACTGGCTTCGACGAGGACCACAAAGAGATGGTGATCCTCAAGAACATTCCCTTTTACTCCATGTGCGAGCACCACTTCCTGCCGTTCCATGGCCAGGCGCACGTGGGCTATGTGCCGGAGGGTCGCGTGGTGGGCGCCAGCAAGATCGCGCGCGTCGTCGATATCCTGGCGCGACGGCCCCAGCTGCAGGAGCGGCTGACCAGCCAGGTAGCGGACAGCATCATGGATGGCCTGCGCCCGGACGGTGTGGCGGTGGTGATCGAGGCGGAGCACCTGTGTATGACGATGCGCGGCGTCCAGAAGCCAGGCACGACGATGGTGACTTCGGCGATCAGGGGCGGGTTCCGGCGAAGGGCCGTGACCCGCTCCGAGTTCATGACCCTGATCCGGGCTAATTGAGCATGTCAGGCTACGTCACCCGCGAAGACATCGATAGCCTGGAGCCGGAGTGGCGCGATCTGGTGCCGGGCAGCAACGCGCGTACCGTCTTCACCTCGCCCACCTGGGTGCGCACCTGGTGGGACGTCTTCCGCAGCGCGGAGCTGGAGCCGATGTTGCTGGCCCTGCGCCGTGATGACCGGCTGCACGGAGTGGCGCCGCTGATGCGTCGCGGCGAAAGCATAACCTTTGCCGGCGACACCCAGATCTGCGACTACATGGACTTCACCCTGGCCGAGGGCGTCGAGGAAAAGTGCCTGGGCACGCTGCTGCGCTCGCTATCCGAGCAACCGTGGTCTGAGCTGGTCTTCTGGGCGCTGCCGGAGGGGTCGCTGACGTTGGCGCTGCTGCCGCAAGTCGCGGAAGGCCTGGGCTATCACGTCGAGGTGGAGATGGAGGACGTCTGCCCGCGCGTCAACCTGCCGGGCAGTTGGGAGGAGTACCTGGCGGCGCTCTCCAAGAAGGACCGGCACGAGTTGCGTCGCAAGCTGCGCCGCCTCTACGAGACGAGCGATGAGGTCGTGCTGGAGGGCTTGCGCACGCCGACCGAGATTGAGTCGGCGATGGAGGACTTCTTGCGGCTGCACGTCATCAGCCGCTCCGACAAGGCGACGTTCATGACGGAGCCAATGCAGGAGTTCTTCCGGCGCATTGTCCTGGCGCTGGCGGCGGAGGGCCGGGCCCGGCTCTCGTTCCTCAAGGTGGATGGAGTTCGTACGGCATCGCTAATATGTTTTGACAGCGAAAAAGACCTTTTGTTATACAATAGCGGCTACGACCCGGATTACTCCCATCTCTCGGTGGGGCTGCTCTCCAAGGCGCTCGCCCTGGAGGAGGCCATCCTGGAAGGAAAGGAATGTTTTGACTTTCTGCGCGGTGCTGAGGTCTACAAGTATCACCTGGGGGCTAGCGATAGCCGGGTGTACCGCTGCACCGTGCGCAGGAACTGACTAGAGTCCTCCCAATGTGCAACGTCGCCATCATCTCCGCCCACACGTCCCCCCTCTCCCTGCCCGGCACACGCGATAGCGGCGGCATGAACGTCTACATCCGGGCGCTCAGCAAGGAGCTAGGTAACCGCGCCAACCAGATGGACATCTTCACGCGGCGCACCGACGCGACGCTGCCGGAGATCGTGCCGATTGACGAGCACAGCCGGGTTATCCACATAAACGCCGGGCCGTTCGACGCTGAGAAGTCTGACCTACGGCACTACCTGCCGGCGTTCCTGCGCGGCGTTCGCTCCTTCCAGGAGCGCAACGGCATCAACTACGACCTTCTGCACAGTCACTACTGGCTCTCCGGCTGGGTGGGCCAGGCGCTGAAGCTGCACTGGAACGTCCCGCACATCGTAATGTTCCATACCCTGGGCGAGGTCAAGAACAACGCTTACACCGATGAGAACGAGCCCCTCTATCGCATCGAGGCGGAGCGTCAGATCGCCCGCGCGGCCGACCGCATCATCTGCGCCAGCCGCGACGAGGCGCGACTGCTGACGGAACTGTGCGACGTGTCGCCGGAGCAGGTAGCCGTGGTGCCCTGCGGCGTCGACCTGGAGCACTTCCAGCCGACCGATAAGCCGGCCGCCAAGAGCCGCCTGGGCCTGGCCGCCGACGAGCCCGTCATCCTCTTCATCGGCCGCATCGAGCCGCTGAAGGGCATCGATGTGCTCCTGCGCGCGGCCTCCCAACTGGAGGCGCCGTTCCGCCTGCTGGTGGTCGGCGGGGATCAGCGAGACGAGGCGCGTCTCCACTACCTGCGGGCCCTTGTGAACGAGCTGAGGCTGGCCGGTCGCGTGACCTTTGTGCCGGCGCTGCCGCACGAGGCGCTGCCGGACTACTACAACAGCGCCGAGGTCTGCGTGGTGCCTTCCTACTACGAGAGCTTCGGCATGGTGGCGCTAGAGGCGATGGCCTGCGGCGTCCCCGTTATCGCCTCGGCGGTCGGCGGGCTGCCGGAGACGGTGCGGGACGGCGAGTCCGGCCTGCTGGTCCCCGACAACACGCCTGACGCCTTCGCCAGGAGGTTAGACCTGCTGCTTGGCGACCCCGAACTGCGCTGGGAGCTTTCGCTGGGCGCGCGGGCGCTGGCGGAGCAGTACAGCTGGGCCAACGTGGCTGAGCAGGTGGAGTCCGTCTACCACGACCTCGTGATGCAGTACAAGGGAGTCATCGGCCACGGGCTGGCCGGCAGCATCTGATGGCGCAGCAACCACAACAGGAGAATGAAGGCCCGAAGCGCGCCATGGTCGTCATCGCGCACCCGGATGACGCCGAGTTCCTCTGCGGCGGCACCATCGCCAGGTGGTGCGCGGAGGGCTGGGAGGTCATCTACGTCGTCACGACCAACGGCGACCGCGGCTCGCATGACATCGAGGTCAACCCGCGCACGCTGGCTATAGTGCGGCAGGACGAGCAGCGCCGCGCCTGCGAGGTGTTAGGCGTCAAGGACTGCATCTTCCTGGGTTATGGCGACGGCTTCATCGAGGACACAGTTGAGTTCCGCAGCCGCATGGTGAAGGAGATCCGGCGCTTCCGGCCGGATGTCGTGCTCACCTGGGACGCCTTCCGCCGCGGCTTCAACCACCGCGATCACCGCATCACCGGCCAGGTCGCCATCGATGCTGTCTACCCGTTGGCGCGCTCGCCGCTCTACTTCGAGGAGCACTTGCTGGAGGGCCTGCGCGGTCACGAGTGCAATGAGGTCTGGCTGGCGGGGACCGACCAGCCGGACCACTGGGTGGACGTCAGCGACTACTTCGAGACGAAGCTGGACGCCATCCTCTGCCACGAAAGCCAGATCCGCCAGCGCAGCCGGGAGCAGATGGCGGAGATGATGCGCAAGCGCTCCGCTGAGACCGGCAAAGACCAGAACATGGCGTTGGCGGAGGCGTTCCGCCGCGTCACCTGGGGCAACCGCTAGGGCTCGTTAGCCCAGCAAGCGATCGACCAGCATCCAGAGCCCGCGGGCTAGCGCCAGCGACGCCAGGATCAGTACGCCCCACACAGGCGTTGGGCAAAGAACTGCCGAACTGTAGGTGGACGGGAATGCTTTCGCACGCAGTTGATTGTAGCGCTATCACATACGTTGACACTCGCGATATTTCGGGATTAGACTTAAGCGTTCGCGGCTGAGCCGCCAAGAGAAGCTTCGGTCGAAAGACCTAGGGACTCGGCCTCCGAGTCGTTATAAGGCTTTCGGCCTTTTGTTGTGAGGAAGAGCGAATAACTTGCCGACTATTGCACAGCTGGTCCGCCGGGGTCGTCACCCGGTAACACAGAAGACCAAGGCTCCGGCCTTGCGGGTGAACTACAACGCCCTCAAGAACCGGCATAGCACTGTGCCCTCGCCGCAGAAGCGGGGGGTCTGTACCGCTGTGCGTACGGTCACGCCCAAGAAGCCGAACTCGGCGCTGCGCAAGGTCGCCCGTGTACGGCTGACCAGCGGCCAGGAAGTCACGGCCTACATCCCCGGCGAAGGCCACAACCTGCAGGAGCACTCGGTGGTGCTGGTCCGCGGCGGCCGCGTCAAGGACCTCCCCGGCGTGCGCTACCACATCATCCGGGGTGCGTTGGACGCCGGCGGCGTTGTCGGTCGCAAGCAGCAGCGCAGCAAATACGGCAGCCGGCGCACGGAAGGCCCGCGCTAGGAACTACCGATGCGACGCACCAAGCCAGTCCCGCGCAAGATCGAGCCGGACCCCAAGTACCAGAGCGTCTGGGTCCAGGTGATGATTAACCGCATTATGAAGAGCGGCAAGAAGAGCCTGGCGGAACGCATCATGTACAAGGCCATGGACGATATCCAGACCAAGACCGGCGACGAGCCGCGTCAGGTGGTGGAGACGGCCATCCGTAACGTGATGCCACTGCTGGAAGTGCGACCCCGCCGCGTCGGCGGCGCTACCTATCAGATTCCGCTGGAAGTACGGCCGACCCGCCAGCTGTCCCTGGCGATGCGTTGGTTGGTGAACGCGGCACGTGCGCGCACCGGGCGCCCAATGTACGAGCGGCTGTCCGCTGAACTCATGGAGGCGTACCGAGAGCAAGGAGCCGCTGTCCGGCGGCGCAACGAGACGCATCGAATGGCAGAGGCCAACAAGGCCTTTGTCCATTACAGGTGGTAATCCCTTAGAGCACTGGCCGCGGCCGGTGCTTTTATCGTTCCAAGAAAGACGGAAGTGCAATAACTATGGCTAGGCCCGTGCCCATCGACAAGATTCGCAATATCGGCATCATCGCCCACATTGATGCCGGTAAGACGACTGTGACCGAGCGTATCCTCTTTTACACCGGCCGTACCTACAAGATCGGCGAGGTGCATGAGGGCACTGCCGTCATGGACTGGATGGAGCAGGAGCGGGAGCGCGGCATCACCATCACCGCCGCCGCCACCACCGCCGAGTGGGAAGGTTACAACATCAACATCGTGGACACGCCGGGCCACGTCGACTTCACGGTAGAGGTCGAACGCAGCCTGCGCGTCCTGGATGGTGGTGTCGTCATCTTCGACGCCGTTGCCGGCGTGCAGAGTCAGTCGGAGACGGTCTGGCGCCAGGCCGACCGCTATCACATCCCGCGCATCTGCTTCGTCAATAAGATGGACCGCATCGGCGCGGACTTCTGGCGCACGATCGAGATGATCAAGGAGCGCCTGAGCGCGCGGCCGGTTGCGGTGCAGATGCCATTGGGTGTCGAAGCGGCGCACAACGGTGTCATCGATCTGGTGGAAATGGTCGCCTGGACGTTCCCAGAAGACCGCAAGGAGAAACCGGTACAGTCCGATATCCCGCTGGCCCTGGCCGAAGAGGCGGACCTGCGCCGCGACCAACTGGTCGAGGCGATGGCCGAGGTGGACGACCAGTTGCTGATCAGCTACGTCGAGGGCCACCACGTTGCCGCAAGCGAGCTGAAGAAGGCGATCCGGCGTGCTGCTCTGGCCAACCTGATTACGCCAGTCCTCTGCGGCAGCGCCTTCAAGGACAAGGGCGTGCAGCCGCTGCTGGATGCCGTCATCGACTACCTGCCCTCGCCGTTGGACGTGCCGGCAGTCAAGGGCATCCACCCGACGAAGGGCGAGCCGGTAGAGCGGCCCGCCGCCGATGACGAGCCGTTTTCGGCGCTGGCCTTCAAGGTGGTCGCCGACCCCTACGTGGGCCGGCTGGTCTACTTCCGCATCTACTCCGGCGTGGTCAAGCAGGGCGACGCCGTCTACAACAGCGCCCGTCAGCAGCGCGAGCGCATCGGCCGGCTGATGCTCATGCACGCCAACCACCGCGAGGACGTGCAGGAGGTCTACGCCGGGCAGATCGCCGCTACTATCGGGCTGAAGAACACCTTCACCGGCGATACCCTCTGCGTGGAGAACGCCCCGGTGCTCCTGGAATCGATCAAGTTCCCGGAGCCGGTGATCTCCGTGGCCATCGAGCCGAAGACCAAGGACGACCAGGACCGCATGGCGGAGACGCTGGCGCGCCTGGCGGAGGAAGACCCGACGTTCCGCTCCCGCTACGACGAGGAGACCGGCCAGACCATCATCTCCGGCATGGGCCAGCTCCATCTGGAGATCATCGTCGACCGGATGCTGCGTGAGTACAACGTCGATGCGCACGTCGGCCGGCCGGAGGTATCGTACCGCGAGACCATCACTCAGCCGTCCACAGCCGAAGGCCGCTTCGTCCGACAGACCGGCGGTCGCGGCCAGTTCGGCGTTGTGGAGATCGAAGCGGAGCCCCTGCCGGCAGGCAGCGGCATTCTCTTTGAGGACAAAGTCGTGGGCGGGGCTATTCCCCGGGAGTACATTCCCTCGGTGGAGAAGGGCATCCGCCAGGCTCTGGAGACCGGGGTTCTGGCCAATTACCCGGTCGTGGACGTAAAGGTCCGCCTGGTCGATGGCTCCTATCACCCGGTGGACTCCTCGCAGTTCGCCTTCGAGATGGCGGGCTCTATGGCGGTGCAAGAGGCCCTCAAGCGGGGCAAGCCGGTGCTGCTGGAGCCGATCATGAAGGTAGAGGTCGCCACGCCGGACCAGTTCTTCGGCGACGTCCTGGGCGACATCAGCTCGCGCCGTGGACAGGTGCAGGACGTGGAACAGCGCGGGCACCTGCGGGTGATCACCGCTCATATTCCCCTGGCGGAGACCTTCGGGTATACTACCGACTTGCGCTCTCTTTCCCAGGGACGCGCAACCCACACAATGGAGTTCGACCACTACGAGGCCGTGCCGCAATCGATCGCGGAAGGCATCATCGGCAAGGCTAAAGGGGCAGTTCGAAGGTAATCATGGCCAGGCAGAAAATACGCATCCGGCTCAAGGCCTACGACCACCGCATACTGGACCAGTCCGCGGTGCAGATCGTCGAGGCCGCAGAGCGCACCGGCGCCGCCGTTGTCGGCCCGGTGCCGCTGCCGACGCGCATCCGCAAGTACACGGTCATCCGCTCGCCCCACATCGATAAGGACTCCCGTGAGCAGTTCGAGATGCGCACGCACAAACGCCTGATCGACATCCTGGAGCCGACCTCGAAGACCGTCGATGCGCTAATGCGGCTACAGCTGCCCTCCGGCGTGGACATCGAGATCAAGCTATGACGATCGAGGGTATCCTGGGCCGCAAGCTGGGCACGATGCAGGTCTTTGGGTCTGATGGCGCCGCCCGCCAGGTCACCGTCATCGACGTCGGCCCCAACATTGTTGTGCAGGTCAAGACCAGGCCCAGCGACGGCTATGAGGCGGTTCAGCTGGGCTACGGCACGCGCAAGCACCTCAACCAGCCGCTAAAGGGCCACTTCCGCGACCTTGGCCAGTTCCAGTTCCTGCGCGAATTCAGCGTCGATGACATCGGCGAATGGGAAGCCGGCAAAAAAGTCGGCGCGGACTTGTTCGCCGTCGGCGACCTCGTCGACGTCAGCGGTGCCTCCAAGGGCCGCGGCTTTGCCGGCGTAATGAAACGCCACGGCTTCCACGGCGGCCCGCGCACGCACGGCCAGTCTGACCGGCCACGCTCGCCCGGCTCGATCGGCGCGGGCACGGACCCCGGCCGCGTCATCAAGGGCCTGAAGATGGCGGGTCACATGGGCACCGGACAGGTGACCGTCAAGAACCTGCCCGTCATCTCCTGTGATGCCGATAAGCAGATCCTGATGGTACAGGGCGCGGTCCCCGGCAACGATGGCGGACTGGTCAAGGTCCGCTTTGCGACGTCAGCCAGCGAGCGCAAGAAGAGGAAGGCCAAAGTTGCAGCTGGCGGTTAGGGACCTGGAGGGCCCGGCACCCGGCAACAAGAATGAGTTGCTGGGGGCTCCCGTGACTGTCTCATTGTTAAGATGTGGAAAGGGACAGGCGTAAAGTGCAGTTGCCGGTGAAAGACCTGGAAGGTAAGGAGCTGCGGACCATTCAGGTGGATGACTACGTCTTCGGCATTGAGCCGAACGTCGCGGTCCTGCACCAGGCGTTCGTCGCCGGGCGCAACGCCCAGCGCCGCGGCAGCGCCAGCACGCTGACCCGCGGCGAGGTCCAGGGCAGCACCCGCAAGATCCGCATGCAGAAGTACACCGGCCGGGCCCGCCAGGGTTCCATCCGCGCGCCGCACCATCGCGGTGGCGGCATCACCTTCGGTCCCAAACCGCGCGACTACAGCCAGCGCCTGCCCAAGAAGATGCGCCGCCTCGCCATCCGCTCCGCCCTCTCTGGCAAGGCAGCGGACGGCCAGATCCGCGTTGTCGAGGGGCTGGCGTTCGACCAGCCGAAGACCAAGGAGATGGAGCGCATCCTGGTGAACCTGGGTGCGGAGCGCTCGGCGCTTATCGTCACGGGCCAGCCGAACCGCCAGGTCTTCCTGGCCGCGCGCAACCTGCCCCGGCGCAAGGTCATCCCCGCCGACTACCTGAACGTCGTCGACATGATGGTTCACCGTGATCTGGTGATGACAGAGGAAGCCGTGCGCCGCGCCGAGGCCCTCTGGGGCGTCGCCGGCGAGACGGCTCCAGCGCCGGAAGCGGCCGCGCCGCGCGCGCCGCGTCGCACCCGAACGGCGGCTCCAGCCGAAGAAGCTCCCGCCCCGGCTCGCAGGCGACGATCCCCGGCTAAGGCCGAGGCACCTGCCCCGCCGGCGCGCCCCCGCCGCGCTCGCGCCACCATACAACCGGAGGCCGAAGCCGATGAGTAACGACCTCCACCCGATGCAGGTCATTCAGCGAGCCCTGATCACGGAAAAGGGCGCCCTGCTGGCCGGCCAGCACAAGTACATCTTCCAGGTGCACCCGGATGCCAATAAGGACCAGGTCAAGGACGCCGTGCAACGGGCCTTCAGCGTGACCGTGGTCAAGGTCAACGTCATGACCATGAAGGGCAAGCCGATGCGCGTGAAGACCAATCGCATCGAGCACAAGCGAGACTGGAAGAAGGCGGTAGTCACCCTGGTTGAGGGAGACAAGCTCGAACTCTTCGAGGGGATGTAGCCGATGCCGATCAAGCAGTACAAGCCAACTTCCAACGGGCGCCGCGGCGCGACCGGCTATACCTTCGAGGAGATCACCAAGAAGACGCCGGAAAAATCGCTGCTGGCGCCGCTGAAGAAGCATTCCGGCCGCAATAACCAGGGCAAGCTCACCGTGCGCCACCGTGGCGGCGGCGCCAAGCGCCGTCTGCGCATCATCGACTTCAAGCGCGACAAGCCGGGCGTGCCGGGCAAGGTCGTCTCGATCGAGTACGACCCCAACCGCTCGGCCCGTATCGCGCTCATCCAGTACGTGGACGGCGAAAAGCGCTACATCCTCTGTCCGGTCGGCGTGCAGGTCGGCGACCCGATCATGTCCGGCCCCGGGGCGGAGATCCGCGCCGGCAACGCCATGCCAATGAAGAACATTCCTTCCGGCACCATCATCCACAACGTGGAGCTGAAGTTGGGCAAGGGCGCGCAGATGGTGCGCAGCGCCGGCGTCGGCGCGCAGCTACTGGCCAAGGAGGGCGACTACGTCACCCTACGCTTGCCCTCCGGCGAGATGCGCCGCGTCCACGGCGATTGCATCGCTACCATCGGCCAGGTGGGGAACCCGGAGCACAGCCAGATAAAACTGGGTCGCGCTGGCCGTAGCCGCCTCCTGGGGCGGCGCCCGACGGTCCGCGGCAGCGTCATGAACCCGCGCGACCACCCGCACGGCGGCGGCGAAGGCAAGGCGCCCATCGGGCTGCCCGGCCCGCGCACACCCTGGGGCAAACCGGCGCTGGGTTATCGCACGCGGCGGCGCAAGGACACGAACAAGTACATCGTGCGGCGCAGGTTCCAGGTCTAGGAGAGGCAAAGGTTGTCACGCTCAGTTAAGAAGGGCCCGTTCGTTGACGATCACCTTCAGAAGAAGGTGGACGAGCTGGTGCGTTCCGGCAACAAGGCCGTGATCCGCACCTGGTCTCGGCGCTCGACGATCATGCCCAACATGCTGGGCCTGACCATCGGCGTGCACGATGGCCGCCGCCATGTGCCCATCTTCATCACGGAGAACATGGTCGGCCATAAGCTCGGCGAGTTCGCGCCTACGCGCACCTTCCGCGGCCACTCCGGCCGCTCCGCCCAGACGACGCAGGTGAGGCGCACCTAGCGATGGAAGTTCGAGCCTCCGTTCGCGACGCCCACATCTCGCCCAAGAAGGCGCGGTTGCTGCTGGACACCGTCCGCGGCAAGCGCGTCGATGAGGCGATAGCGTTGCTGCGTTTCCTGCCCAGCCTGCACGCGCGCTCGCTGGCCAAGGCCATCCGCTCGGCGGCGGCCAATGCGGAGAACAACTATAACCTCGACCCGCGCGTCCTCCGCGTCACGCAAGCCTGGGCCGGCGATGGCATCAAGCTCAAGCGCATGCTGCCGCGAGCCCGTGGCCGCGCCGATCTCATGAGCAAGCGTCGTAGCAACATCACCGTCATCGTCGAGGAGGAGCGCTAGGAATGGGCCAGAAAGTACACCCTGTCGGGTTCCGCCTCGGCTACATCAACGACTGGCAGAGCCGCTGGTTCTCAGCCCGCAACTACCCTGAGCAGGTCAAGGAAGACCTGGCAATCCGTGGCGCCATCAAACAAATGCTGCCCGACGCCGGCATTGCCCGGGTGGAGATCGAGCGCAACGCCAACCACGTCACGGTCACAATCCACACTGCGCGGCCGGGCATAGTCATCGGCCGCGGCGGCTCGCGCGTCGACGAGGTGCGTAACCGGCTGGAGAAGCTTACCTCCAAGCGG
>DASRHH010000115.1:0-3751 GCA_035650635.1 Dehalococcoidia bacterium
GCACATCGCGCTGGAGCTGGTGCTGCCCTACTTTCTGCATGGCTCGCCGCAGCAGCTGGTAGCCGTGCTGCTCTGGGTCAACGCATCGTTGCTGGTCTGCAGCCTGCTCTTCACCAGGGCCAGCCTCGCCGTGGCCTGGCGCTGGCCGCTGAGACTAAACCGCGTCCGGCAGCCTGTCATAGCCCGGAGCGAGGAGCTCCCGTGAGCGCCGGCTTCCGCCCGCATAGCCAGGATCAGAGCCGCATAAAGGCAAACGGCACGCATTCTCCCGCCCAAGAAGGAGTAACAAAGCAGATGACCACAGCCACAGAGGTGATGGAGTTCGCGCATTCAACCGAGGTGGCCCGCTGCCCGGTCTGCGGCGCCGCCTCAACCATGCACCGTCAGGTCACCGCGACGACGCAGCTGCGGGCTTGCAACGGCTGCGGCCTTATATTCTCGGTCCCGCTGGCGCTGCCTGAGGGGCCGGAGGACCTGTTCAGCCGCGCCTACTCCGGCAAGGAGATGCGTTCGCATATGGAGATGTTCAAGCACCGCCTCGTCTGGCGCGCGGACCTGCTGAGAGATGGCAAGACGCTGAACAAGGTACTGCCGCTGACTCAGCGCAACGCCATCGCCTATATACAGCGGACCGTGCAGCCCGGCTCCTTGGTGCTGGACATCGGTTGTGGCTCAGGGCTGTTCCTCCAGGCCAACAAGGAGAACGATTACAGGGTCGCGGGCGTCGAGGTCGCCGAGCCGGCAGTCGACTTTCTGCACCAACAGGGGTATGACGTCTTCCGCGGCACCATCGAGGATGTTCCGGACGGCTGGGTCGATCCGGCGATCTGCTCGGCATTCTACGTGATCCATCACGTCGTCGATCCGCTGGGTTTCCTCGGCGCGATCCGGCGCAAGTTCCCCCGGGCCGATTTGATCCTGACCGAGCACTACCTGGGCAACGACCCTGACAAGCTCGCGCCGCTGAACCTGCCTCCGAGGCGATTGACCATCTGGAATGAGAGATCGCTTGGGACGGCGCTGGAGAAGAGCGGCTACCGTGTGAAGCGGATGGCGATTGTGCCGCATTCGCCGTATCACCCGAAGTTCGACGGCTCCCTGACCGCGCTCTATTGTCACGCCCGAAGCTTCATTCCGGCGCCGCTGCGGCCGCGTCTCATCGGCGGCTACATGAAGGTGCAGGAGAAAGGCTCTGCCGCTCTCCGGCGCGTTTTTGGCCGCCACGACTTGCTGGGCCAGGAACACCTGTTTGCGATAGCGACACCGGCGGACTAGGTACGCCGGCTGAGGAATGGGTATGTTGGAACGGCTGAGCAACACCTTCTGGGGCCTGGGAGTGCAGGGCCTCCGCCTTGGCAAGCGCGTCGGCATGCCTGCGCCCGTGGAGCGAGCGATTGTCTGGACCGGCCGCCACGTCATCCCCATGCCTTCGCGACCGCTGGAGATAAGGTTGCCGTTCGCTCAGAGCTTTCGGGTCCCGCCTGACTTCTCGCGCGCCCGCAGCTACGCAGTCGGCACGTACGAGAAAGATGTGACGGAGCTGCTGCAGGCCGCGATCAAACCCGGCATGACGTTCGTCGATATCGGCGCGTTCTGTGGCTACTATACGCTGCTGGCCTCTCGGCTGGTCGGCGAGACGGGCCACGTTTACGCCTTCGAGCCGCACCCCGTGAACTTCGGCTATCTGACACTCAACGTCCGCGCCAACGGCTGCGACAACGTCACCACCGTTAACGCGGCCGTCTCAGACCAGGTGGGCCAGATGGACCTGGTGATCGACGACGAAGCCGACCACTACTGGCTGCGCCACCGCGACGGCGGCAGCAGGGCGGCCATCAAGGTCGATACAGTCACGCTTGACGACTTCTTCGCGAAGGAGCCTTCTCGCCGGATCGAGGTCATGAAGATCGACATCGAGGGCAGCGAGCCGGCCGTCTTCGCGGGCATGCAGGCGACAAGTTGCGCCAATCCTGCCCTGCAGGCCGTTGTCGAGTACGACATCGCCAACCTGGAGCGTTCCGGCTACACCCACGAGACGTTCGTCGAGGCGGCGGCTCGGCTTGGTTTCAGGCGAGGCTTCGTCATCGAACGCGGGCTCGCGCCCTTTTCTGTGAGGGGTTCCTTCCCCCGGCCAGGCGGCACCTACGACCCGCTGCTGAAGAAGGCTGACAGTGCTTAGCAAGCTGGTTGCTGGCCTGGCCGTCGTTGTCGCGCTCGCCATGCTGGCGCTGATGCTGGTGCCGGCCGAGGTCTGGCATCGCGCTAACACGGGCGCCATCTATCACGGCTTCGATGCCAATCTTCTCTACGTTCAGGAGGTCTCGCCAACGGCGCCGACTCCGGGAGATGTGAATGTTACGCCGGACTCGATCCTAGTCACGGCACTTCCTGGTTCAGAGCCCACTGTACACTTCCTGACGACGCCGCTTGGATTCACAGCCGAAATGGATGTGATAGTCGCGCCCACCAGTAACAACGGCCAGCCATTGCAACTCGGCGTTTGGGAGCCAAGGAGTAACAGCGGCTTCTGGCTGCACTTTGGTGCCGCACCAAGTTACATAGTGACGGCGGAGGTCCTCGACCAGGGCACTCAGATTGAGGAGCGTCAGGTCGGCAATTATGACCCCGGCGTTCCTCAGCACGTCGAACTTGCGTTCAACGAGGCCGAACAGAGTATCAACGCCCGCGTGTCAGAAGAAGCTGATTCCCCATCCGGCGGCAACATGTTGAGCCATGGTGGCGGGCCCCCCAGTCCCGGCTACGATCACCATTACATCGTCAGCGAGCCCGTACCCGTAACTGGTGGGGCACAATACTCCCGTTCGGCCGTTATGCGACTGCTCTCGGAGCCGGAGCGATATAACTTCGTGGTCGCCTGGTACGATGACGAGCAACAGTTCATCGGTTATTCAGGTGACGTTGCAATCTCAAGTCAGCTGCCGGGTGGCTGGTTTGAGCTGACTGGCACGGCGGTGTCTCCTCTGGACGCTCGCTATGCCCGCATCTTCCTGGGCAGCCAGGGCGGCACGCTCATACTCTACGACGAGGTCTCGCTTTCCGAGGCCGCGTCGAACCGAAACCTCCTTCCCAATGGCAGCTTCGACAAAGGGGCGGTGGGCTGGACGGACTTGAACAATCGCTCGGTAGCGGTGCAGATTATCCAGCCCCAACATAAACTCCTGGACGCCTCCATCGATTCGACCCAAGCTCCTAACCTCTTCGGCGACCGGCGAAGAACCGTCTCGGCCATCGTGACGGCGGACACAGTTAACACAACTGCCACATTCCGCGATTACTCCCTGACGTTATCCGCCAGGGGACGGACTGCCATCACGATCGATGACCCACATGCGCGCGGCGCTTTGTTAGCTCTAATTCTTCTGGGCCTCGGACTCTGTGTGACTACGGCCGTGGCATGGGCGTGGAAAAGCGGCCGGCAATCCCGGCGCCTGGCAACGGAGCGCCGGCCGACGATGCTTCCAGCCTGGCAGGTGCTCGCGGCGCTCGGCGGTGCGGCCGCCGTCTACTTCCTCTTCAACGCGCTGATGTTCACTCTGGGAAGCTACCTCTTCGATACGGCAAGTGAGGGCACTTGGTCCTATATCGCGGCAGAACATAGTCCGGCAGATCTGTATCGATTAGCGAGCGCCATAGGCCTCGACAAATACTGGAACGGGCCGCCGGTTTTCGACGGATCATTTCCGTACGAGCCGCTAATGACCTACTTCTTCGGAGCCATAGGGTGGGCCGA
>DASRHH010000116.1:0-7285 GCA_035650635.1 Dehalococcoidia bacterium
ACACATCGCAACATGGGCGGAGGACAATTCTTCGCCAAGAATACTTACCGTTTCGACTGCACCTGCGACGCCCAGCCGACTACACCAACTTTTGGTCGGACTGGACTCGCGAATTACGGTATTGGTAGATCGTGAGCGTTCCGTGTAGCGGGGGGCCTTGCGCTAACGATGGTGGGCGCCCGTTTGCGGGCGCCCACCTTGCGTAAGCTGCTTCTGCGCTAGACCGCCGGGCCGATCCAGACGGTCTGGATGTTGACGAACTCCCGGATGCCGAAGTCCGCCAGCTCGCGGCCGTAGCCGCTGCGCTTGACGCCGCAAAAGGGCAGTCGCGGGTCGGAAGCGGTCATGCCGTTGATGAAGATGGCGCCGGACTCGATCTGGCGGGCCAGCTGCTTGCCCTTCTCGATGTCGCGGGTCCAGAGGGCGCCGCCCAGGCCATACTCGCTGTCGTTGGCCAGCTCGATGGCGTCTTCGGTGCTGCGGGCGCGGATGACCGCGGCCACCGGCCCGAATATCTCCTCGCGGAAGGCCGGCATGTCCGGCGTGACGCCGGTGAGGACGGTCGGCATGTAGTACCAGCCCTTGCGCTCCGGGCGGTGCCCGCCCGCTGCCAGCCTAGCGCCGGCGGCCAGGCTGCGGTCCACCTGGTCCGTGAGGTCGTCTCGCAGGTCGGAGCGGGCCAGCGGGCCCACCTGGACGCTGCGGTCCATCGGATCGCCGACTTTAAGAGCGCCGACTTCGGCGATGAAGGCCTCCTCGAACTTGTCGGCAACGTCTTCGACCACTATAAAGCGCTTAGCCGCGATGCAGCTCTGCCCGTTGTTCTGGTTGCGGGCCCGCGCCGCCACCTTGGCCGCCGCCGGGATGTCGGCGTCCGAGAGGATGATGAAGGGATCGGAGCCGCCCAGCTCCAGCACCGTCTTCTTGAGGTTGTGGCCGCTGGCGGCGGCCACCTTGGAGCCGGTGTCGTCGCTGCCGGTCAGCGTCACCGCGGCGATTCGCTTATCCGCTATGATCTTCTCGACTCCTGAGCCGGGAACCAGAAGGGTCTGGAAGAGGCCGCTGGGGAAGCCGGTCTCGCGGAAGATCTCCTCCAACGCCAGGGCGCATTGCGGGATGTTGGAGGCGTGCTTGAGGACGGCGGCGTTGCCGGCCATCAGGGCCGGAGCCGCGAAGCGCATCACCTGCCAGAACGGGAAGTTCCAGGGCATAACCGCCAGCACCGTGCCGATCGGCTCGAAGGCGACATAGCTCTCGGTGGCGTTAGTCTGGGCCGGTCGCGGCGCCAGGAACTCGGGCGCCATCTCCGCGTAGTACTCGCAGTTCCAGGCGCACTTCTCGATCTCTCCCTCAGCCTCCGTGATCGGCTTACCCATCTCGGCGGTCGCCAGAGTGGCCAGGCGCTCCTTGTTCTTGCGCAGGTAGGCGGCCGCGTCGATCATGAGCTTCGCGCGCTCAGCAAAGGTCGTCTTACGCCATTGCCGATACGTCTTCTGCGATTCGTCCAGGGCGCGGTCCACCTGCTCTGCCGTCAGCTCCTGGTACTCGGCCATCACCTCTTCGGTAGCGGGGTTGATGGACTTGATGGTCATAGGAATTCCCTCCGAATTTCGATTGGAATGGGCTGGCAGCCGGCGGCGCCAGAGAATCCGGAAGGTAGTTTACCATACGGGAGCCGGAGCGAGCGAAGGCGAACGCTACGGTGCCGCGAAAGTTTGACGTGGCCGAGCGGCCTACGTTAAGCTTCGGCCTGAGTTTGAAAGGAGAGGCATTTTATGGCTGACGTCAAAATCCAACCGCTGAAGAACGGCCCCTATCACATCGAGGGCACGGTTTCTCTGGTCGACGCCGACGGCAAGGCCTACCAGGTGGAGGAGACCATCCACCTCTGCCGTTGCGGCGGCTCCAGCAACAAGCCGTTCTGCGACGGCACCCACCGCCGTGAGGGCTTCGTGGCAGAGGAGACTGCGCCCTAGGGCACCGGCGACGCTAACACGAGGGGCTGCCGTTATTACGGCAGCCCCTTACAATTTGTGCAGGAACATGTTATAATCGATTCTCCGGCGGCTCTCAAACATGCTCGCACTATGACCGTAGAAGCTATCGCGGCCCCGACGACTCCCCAACGGCAGACCCATCGCGGGTTTGTCGTGGCGGCGCTCATCCTGGCGATGTTCACCGCCGCCATTGAGGGCACCATCGTCGCGACGGCCATGCCGACGATCGCCGGCAAGCTAGGCAGCTTCGAGCTGTTCTCCTGGGTCTTCTCGATCTTCCTGCTGACCCAGGCCGCCTCGATTCCGATCTACGGGCGCTTAGCCGATATGTACGGCCGCAAGCCGATCTTCATCGGCGGCTGCAGCATCTTCATCCTTGGCACGGTGCTTTGCGCCACCGCCCAGTCCATGCCGATGCTGATCGCCTTCCGCGCGGTACAAGGCATCGGCGCCGGCTCCATCATCCCGATCTCCGCCACGCTCATCGGCGATCTCTTCACCATCAAGGAGCGCGCGCGGGTGCAGGGCTGGATGAGCAGTGTCTGGGGCATCTCGTCCGTCGCCGGACCAACGACCGGCGGCTTCATCGTCGACACTATTGGCTGGCGCTGGATCTTCCTGCTTAACGTGCCTTTGGCCCTGCTCTCCATGTCAGTGCTGATCTTCTTCCTGCACGAGCGCCTGGAGAAGCGGCAACACAAGATCGATTACGCGGGCTCCCTCCTCATGGTCGCGGCCACCAGCACCTTCCTGGTATTCCTCCTGGAAGGAGGCAAGTCCTGGCCCTGGTTCTCGGGTGCTAGCATGGGCTTGCTGGCGACAGCGCTCGTTACGCTGGCAGCCTTCCTCTACCATGAGAACCGGACGCCGGAGCCGCTGCTGCCGCTTTCGCTCTTCCGCAGCCGCCTCATCGCGGTGGCGAGCCTGATTACGCTGGCGACCGGCGTCATTACTATTGGCATCTCCGGCAACGTTCCCAACTTCGTCCAGGGCGTACACGGCGAGAGCGCCACGGTCGCCGGGCTGGCTCTGGCGGGCATGACCATGGGCTGGCCAATTGCCAGCGTCACCGCGGGCCACGTACTGGTCAGCAAGGGCTTCCGCTTCTCTGTATTCCTGGGCGCGCCGCCGCTGCTGATCTCCGGCATCTGGCTCTCGACGTTCAACACCCACACTACGCCGCTGGAAGTGGCCGGCGCCACCTTTGTCCTCGGCCTGGCCATGGGCTTCATCTCGACCTCGATCATCGTGATGGTGCAGAACGCAGTCGACTGGACGCGCCGCGGCGTAGTCACCAGCACCAACATGTTCATGCGGCAGATGGGCTCGGCGCTCGGCATCGCCGTCCTGGGCGCGCTGGTCAACAGCCAGGTCCACGGCCTCAAGGTACCCGGTCCCAACGGCAGCCTGGTCTCCACCGACGCCTTGCTGGATGAGAACCGGCGCCGGGCGCTTTCCCCGGAGACGATCGCGCAGCTCTCCAGTGGCCTCACCGATGGACTGCACCTGGCGTTCCTCGCAATCCTTGCAATGTCGCTTCTAGCAATTGCCGTGATAGCTCTGCTGCCGAAGACGCCCGTCCCCCACGACCGGCGCCCGGACGCGCAGTCACCTGACGCCGCGTCTCCGGAACCGGTCGAGAGCGTCAGCGGTTAGACACGCCGACCTCCGCGCGCATCGCGATGCGCCCCTGCCCACACCGCCCACCTCCCATCGAATCTGACGCCTCTCTAAAGGGGGTTGTGAACCGCCCCTACCCGTGACCGTTGCGAGCGGATATCCGCCGTCCCTATCGCGGGGCAAGAGAAGGCCCCGGGCCGAATCGGCCCGGGGCCTTGCTTGTTCGCGCTTCTACGCTACTTGATGTCCGCTACGTTGATCGGACCAAAGGTGCTGACCGGCTTGGTCTGCCGCGCGTCAGCGTAGATGTAGACCGTCGCCTTGTCGTCCTTGAAGACGACGATGCCCGTGGCTCCGATGGCGGAGTGGTCCACCATCGTCTCAGAGGTTCCGAAGGGACCGTTGTACTTCTGACCCACCAGGGCCTTGGCGACCGCTGCCATGTCGTCGGTCGTGCCCGCCTGCTCCATGGCCTGCTTCAGCATCCAGATCCAGTCGTTGAAGGCGACCGCGAATCCCAACTGGGGCGGCTGGTTGCCGGCCAGCTTGCCGAAGCTATCGACGACGCTGACCAGGTTGGGCGGGGTGAGTCCGCTGGTGTAAGGCACCCGCCAGTCAGCCGAGATGATAACGCCGCCGTTGAGCTTCATATTCTTGAACAGGAAGGGCCGCAGACCGGGCACCACCAGGTACTTGGTCATCTGCAGGTCCATGGCGGCCTGAGGCAGTTCTGTGGTGCCGCCAGGAGCGCTGCTGTAGACCATATCAACCTTGGCCGCCTTCATGTTGGTGACGTAGGAGGAGAAGTCGGTCTGGCCAACCGGGTAAGACACAGCGGGCGCGTAGGTGAGGCCCATCTGCTGAGCGCCCTTCTGGACGGCCGGCGCCATAGCGGCGCCCAGGGCTCCGTTGTCCAGTAGGGAACTGACGCTCTTGATGTCATTCGGGTAGAGCGCCTGCACCATCTTTAGCCAGCCGATGATGATGGGCTCGGCGAAGTCGATGGTAGCGAAGAGCAGCGGGTGGGCCTGGGTGCCTTCGAACTGTAGCCGGTTCAGGCCCAGCGGGCAGTTGGTGGACACGAGGGTGTTACCCTTGGCCTTCAGTGGCTCATAGGCCTGGTTCCAGAACTGGCAGGTGCCGTCGTAGACGACCTTGATGTTCTGGTCGATCATGGTCTGAGCGCCCGCGACGGAACCCACGCTCTCACTGCGGGTGTCCGCCGTTACGATCTCGAGCTGGTAGGCCTTGCCGCCAATCTTGATGCCGCCGGCGTCGTTGATATCCCGCGCGGCCTTCTGCGCTCCCAGCAGCTGGCTGGGGGAGTTGGGCGTGGCGGCGTTACCGCTGAATTCGGCAATCATGCCGATCTTGACGGTGCCGTCGAATTTGACCGGCGCCGTCGTGGCTGGCGTTTTCTCGTTGTTGCTGCTACTGCAGGCGGCGAGCGCCAGCACAGACACAACAGCCAAGGCCAAGAACAGCCAGCGCAATACGCTTCGCGATAGGCTCATATCTCCCTCCCAACAATTATTTTGAATCATCGTGTACCATGCCTATTCCCTTAGTGTCAACAAGATCAGGGACAATTTAGCAGGATTAGGCTAATTTGACGCAGCCCAAGAGCCGCCGCTATCCTTGCGGAGGACTACAAGGAGACCCTATGGCACAGTCGACCACCCGACCCGAGATCACCGTCAGCCCGCGCGCAGTGCTGGGCAAGAAAGTCGCCAAGCTGCGACGCCAGCAGATCGTGCCGGCCAACATCTATGGCCATCGTGTGGAATCGGCTGCCATTCAGGTACCGGCGGAGGACCTGGCGAGCCTGCTGCGCCGGACCAACCGCACTGACATCATCTACCTGCGGGTCGGCCCGGAAGAAGAACGCCCGGTCTTCGTCAAGCACATCCAGCGGGACTTCCTGACCGACGAAATCCTGCACGTCGACTTCCAGCAGGTCTCCCTCTCTGAGAAGGTGCGCATGCAGGTGCCGATCCACGTCATCGGCGTGGCACCGGCCGTCGATATCTACGGCGGCGCGCTCGTCCACAACATCGAAGAGATCACCGTTGAGGGCCTGCCGACTGAGATCCCTTCGGGAGTAGAAGTCGACATCTCAGGTCTGGAGGAGTTGGACTCCGCCGTCCACGTCCGCGACATACACGTGCCCTCGAACGTCACTGTGATCACGGATCTGGACATGATGGTGGCAAAGGTGGCTTCAACCGCCAAGGAGCGCGCCGAGGCCGAGGCTCTCGGTGTGGCGCCGGTGTCTGAGGAAGCTGCCGAAGGCGAAGAGGCGGAGGCCGCGCCGGAGGCAGAGGAAGAGGCCGAAGAGTAAGGCTTCCTCCTATCCTAGCTGCTTCCCAATAAGCCCTCGCGTTCCCCGCAGAAACTCCGTCGCGGTCAGCGCGCGCCTGCCGGCGCGCTGCACCTCGCAGACCGCCAAAGCGCCGCTGCCCGTTTGAACGGCGAAGCCGGCCTCCAGGCCGTGCTGCAGCGTTTCTGTCTGCTGCCCCACGCTCAGGGCCAGCGCCGTGCCCGGCGGCCTGCCGGAGTCCTGCGGCAGCAGCCAGGCTTGCCAGATGTGCAGCAACTCGCTGTCCAGCAGCGTGTAAGCACCGGGCCGCGGGTTGAAGGCCCGCACCTGGCGCCAGATCTCGATAGCCGGGCGCGACCAATCGATGCGGCCGTCCTCTTTCTGGAGATGGTGCGTTACGGTCGCCACAGACTCGTCCTGGGGCTGCGGTTCGATCTCGCCGGCCAGCCAGTGACCCAGCGCCGGTACGAGCAGTTGCGCCGCCAGCGGCGCCAGCTTCTCGCTGAGGCTGCCTGTCGTGTCGCGCTCATCGATGGGTAGCCGCGTTTGGCTGAGGATGGGCCCGCTATCCAGGCCGGCGTCCATCAGGATGATCGTAACGCCCGTCTCGCTATCGCCGGCCAGGATCGCTGAAGGGATCGGCGTGGCGCCGCGATGGCGCGGCAGCAGCGAGGGGTGGATGTTGAGTATGCCTCTTGGCGGCAACCCCAACACCTGCGGGCGGAGAATCTGGCCGAAGGCGCAGGCGACCATCGCCTCCGGCCCCAGCTCCTGCAGCTGTGAGAGCGCTCCTGGCGTGTGCAGACGCTCGAACTGTAGCACCGGCAGGCCAAGCTCCTGCGCAGCCGCCTTGACCGGCGACCCGGCCAAGCGGCGGCCGCGCCCGGCGGGCCGGTCCGGCTGCGTCACGACGGCTGAGACGTCATAGCCGGCCTTGACCAGCACCTGCAGGCTGGGCACGGCGAATTTCGCGGTACCCAGGAAGACGATACTCATCTAGGACACCATCCGCAGCTCGACCGCGTCGCCGATGCCAGCGCCAAGCTCAGCGGCGGCATTGCCGCCGGCCAGCGCAACCTCCAGATAGCTATCGCTGCCGATCAAGCAGCAGAGGCCGGACGGGGCGGCGCCGTAGCTACTCACCAGGCCCGGCACCTCGCGGCCAAGGATGCTTAGCCGAATATGGCCTCCCTCCGCCAGATCGCGGCGACGGATGCTTGTGACGACGTTGCCGAAGCGGTCGATATGCAGGACACGCCCGGCCAGCGACCCATCGGCCTGGCGGATCGCCGTGAACGGCTGAACGGCCTGGATGCTGCGCACTGGCGGGCCCAGCCGCTGCAGCGGC
>DASRHH010000117.1:0-4102 GCA_035650635.1 Dehalococcoidia bacterium
GAAAGAGGTCAGCGCAGATGATCTGAAGCAGCTCTCCGCGCAGGGCTTCTCCGAGGGCGACTTCATTGGCGCGGACGGCCTGGAGGCGCAGTTCCAGACCGAGCTGTCCGGCAAGCGGGGCGGCGTCCTGGCCACCATCGCGCCGGAAGGCAACATCGTCCGCACAATTGCCCAGAAGGACGCTCAGCCCGCGCAGGACATCTACCTGGCGCTCGATATCAACGTCCAGCAGGCCGCGGAGGCGGCGTTGGGCCAGCGCGTTGGCTCCGCTGTGGTCATGGACCCGCGCGACAACTCAGTGCTGGCGCTGGCCTCCTACCCCCGCTTCGATCCCAACGGCTTTATCCAGGGCCTGACCTCAGACCAGGCGTCCTCCCTCCTCAACGACACGCGGCGCCCCTTCCTCAACCGGCCGTTGCTGGCGGCTTACCCGCCCGGTTCTACCTTCAAGGTGGTAACCGGTTCGGCGGGACTGGAGCGTGGCGGCTACACGCCCGGCTCTACCTTCCCTTGCACGCCAACCTGGTCCGGCCTGGGCCCCGCCTTCGTCAAGGCGAACTGGCAGAGCATCGACCGCGGGCCGCTGACCATCGCCGGCGGCCTGATGGCGTCCTGTAACCCCGTCTTCTACCAGGTGGCGCTCACGCTCGACGGCATCGACACGAAGCTGCTGCCGCAGTTCGCCCACGACTTTGGCTTTGGCGCTCCGACAGGCATCGGCATCGATGAGGCGGCGGGCCTCGACCCGACACCGGACTGGAAGAGAAAGGAGCTAGGCGAGGACTGGTTCTCCGGCGATACGGTGAACATGGGCATCGGCCAGGGCTTCCTGCTGGCCACCCCGATGCAGATCGCCAACATGTACTCCGCGCTTGCCAGCAACGCCGACCTGCGCAAGCCGCTGCTCATCAAGAAACTGGTCACTCCCAACGGCCCGACAAAGGAGTTCACCGCTGACGTCATCCGCCACTTGCCGATCAGCGACACCACACTGGCCACCGTCCGCGAAGGCCTGCGCCGCGTGGTGCAGGACCCTGGCGGCACCTCCTACCAGGTGTTCGTTGGTGCGCGGGTAGATGCCGCCGGCAAGTCTGGCACCGCCGAGGACCTGGCCTTCGGCGCCGATCACGTCTTCTTCGTGGCCTTCGCCAATCGCTCCAACCCCTCGATCCTGGCGCTGATCTCCCTGGAGGAGGGGAAATCGGGTTCGGCTGAAGCCGGGCCGCGCGTGCGCCAGATCCTGGAGACGTTCGTCAGCTCCTGACATGGCGCGAATGACGGTCGAGGAGTTCGAGGAGGTGGTGCTGCAGGCGTTGGAGCGGCTGCCAGAGCAGTTCCGCGACGCCCTGCACAACCTCGATATCGAGGTGCGCTGGCGACCCTCGCTGCGGGAGCGCCGGCGCGCCGGCCTGCACGAGCGGGGCTCGCTCTTCGGCACTTACACCGGCATCCCGCTGACGCATCGCGGCCAGAGCTACAACATGGCGCTGCCGGACAAGATCATCATCTACCAGGAGACACACGAGCGCTTCTGCCCGACGCGAGAGGACATGGTACGCCAGGCGGAGAAGACGCTCCTGCACGAGATCGGCCACTACCTGGGGATGAGCGAGCAGCGGCTCCGCGATCTGGGGATGGGTTAACCGCGCCCCACGCGCTGCGTTTATTCGGCAGACCTGAGGCGCCAAAGCGGCGCCCCTAAGGAGGCTGCCTTGGCCGATGAAGAATCCCGACCGATAGCGGTCGATCGCAACGCCATCCTGGCGACACTGCAGCGCCCGCGCATTATGCTCCTGCTGCTGGTCGCCTGGGCGGTTACGGGCGTACTGACGGAGTTCTTCACCAATAGCGGCCTCTTCATGGATCTCCACGACCGCGAGATCGATGGCGTGCTGGGCGCGCGGGCGCTGAGCTGGCAGGGGATACCCCTGGCGACCCTCTATCTCTTCGCCTTCCGCAACCCGGTGCGCTACCCGGGCATCTTCGTGATCGCCCTAATCGACCAGGTCGCGGTCATTGCGGCGGCCTTCTACCACCTGGGAGCGGGCGATTTCGGCGGCGAGAGCATCGCCTTGCCGGTCGCCATATCCGCCGCGCTGCTTTTCCTCATCGTCTTGCACCTCTTCGGCCGGCACGAGCACGAGCACGTAACCGGGCAGGACTAGCGCTCCAGGCCCAGCGCCAGCCAGACTACCTGCGCGCTTTCCTCCAGAACGCTGGCCCATTGCAGCGCCTGCCAGAGGTCATCGCCGCGGGCATAACAGCCGTGGCCCGGCGTCATCACGACGGGCTTCTCAGCAAGCATCGCCGCGACATCTTTCGCCGCGACGACGGGGATGCTCTCGCCCAGGTAGTGCTTACCCTCCAAATCCAGCGGCCGGATCTCCTCCAGCCGTAAGGAGAGCGCGACAGCGTGGCGCGGATGGGCGTGCAGGACGGCGCCGGAACCCGTCTGCCCATAGATCGCCAAGTGAATGCCGGTGTCCATGGAAGCCGCGCCTTCTGTCGTGCCATCCGGCTGCACCAGCACCACGTTGCTCTCGTCGATGTGCCCCAGCATGCCGCCGTGCCTGGTGATCAGGATGGAACCATCGTCGAGGCGAACACTGACGTTGCCGCCATGCGAGGAGATGAGCCCCATGAGCAGCAGGTCGTGGCCCACACCCTGCATCACCTTGAGCGCATCATCACGGTTCATACGATGGCCTTCATCCGGTAGTAGCCGGCCAGAGCTCGCGCCGTCGTTGCCGCGACCAGCTGCGCCGGTTCGCCAAGGCCCCGTGGATCGATGCCGCTGCTGCCGACGATCGGCTCGACGCCCGTGACCAGCGGCAGCAGGCGCTCCCAGCCCGGGCCCAGGCTGCCCGCCACCACGACGACCGGCTTATCGTACGTCTTCGCCAGGCGGGCCACGCCAGCTACCGTCTTGCCGGCGGCGGTTTGCCCGTCCAGGCGGCCCTCACCGGTCAGCACCAGGTCCGCTAGGCGCACCCGCTCTTCCAGCCCCACGACGTCACCGACGACCTCGATGCCTGGCCGCACCTCGGCGTGCAGGAAGGCGATAAGGGCGGCGCCCAGGCCGCCGGCGGCGCCGGCGCCCGGCATCTCGTCAACCGCAACGCCCAGATCGCGCTGGAGGACCGCGGCGTAGTGCGCCAGCGAGGCGTCCAACGCCCGCGCCGTCTCAGGGTCGGCGCCTTTCTGCGGCCCGAACAGCAGCGACGCGCCTGCGGGCCCGCAAAGCGGGCTCATCACGTCCGTCGCAGCGATGACCTCAGTCTGCGCCAGGCGCGGGTCCAGCCCGGAGGTATCGCTGCGCTCCAGCCCAGCCAGCGCCAGGCCGCCCGGCGGCAGGCCGCGTCCCTGGGCGTCCAGCAGCCGGGCGCCCAACGCCTGGGCCAGGCCGGCGCCGCCGTCATTGGTGGCGCTGCCGCCCAGCCCGACGATCAGCCGCCGGGCGCCGGTATCCAGCGCGGCCAGCATTAACTCGCCAACGCCGCGGGTCGTGGTGGCGGCCGGGTCTCGCTCTTCGGGTCGCAAGCGCCAGAGGCCGGCCGCAGCCGCCACCTCGATAACAGCCGTCTCGCCCTCAACGAGCCCCCATTCGGCCCGCACGGGGCGGCCAAGGGGGTCGCTTACCGTCGCTGAGTGCACCTCACCCGGCCTGGCGCTGAGGATCGCTTCCAGCGTACCCGGGCCGCCATCGGCCAGGGGCAGCAGGTCAAGATGGGCGTTGGGGATCGCCTGTCGCGCGCCGGCGGCCATCGCCTGGGCGGCCTCGCGGGCAGAGAGGGTGCCTTTGAACTCTTGCGGGGCGATCAGCAGACGCACGCGGCAATGATACACCGCGTCCGCTCACTTCAGCAGGTTGAGCAGAACCTGGGTAATGACCGCGCCCAGGACGACGAAGATGAGGCCATTGACCCGGCCCTTCACGTCGGCGACCTCCGTCTCCAGTGCGCGCAACCGCTCCTCGACCGCGACGCGGAACTGCGCGGCCTTCAGCCCGGCCAGGGAGGCCTCGTGCTCGCGGCGCCGACGCCCCAGCCGGGCCACGGCCCGCTCAATCTTACCCGCCACCGGCGTCACCCGCGCTGAACGC
>DASRHH010000118.1:0-2477 GCA_035650635.1 Dehalococcoidia bacterium
TCGCCAAGATATTAGATGGCTTGAGGACGAGTTTCGCCACGATACTCCAGAGATTCAATGGCTCCCTATCGTAGGCCAACGAGGTTGGCTTGTTATAACGCGCGATAAGAAGATTAGAAGCCGTCCTGGCGAGCGGCAGGAGTTAGTTCGCGCAAACGTCGGCTGCTTTATCTTGATGCAAAAGGACAACCCAACAAAATGGGAACTGCTCCGGGTAATAGTCGCCAGCCTGGATGCAATGGAAGACATCTTCCGGAGCGAGCAGCGGCCCTTCATTTACGGCGTCAGTAGAATCGGAGCACTGAGAAGAATCGCCTGACACCTCCTTTCCTTGACGTCCCCGCTTAGCCGCCTATACAATTTTCCATAGGCCCACCAGCATGTTCGATACCCTCTCCTCCAAGCTCCAGACCGTCTTCCGCAACCTCGGCAGCCGCGGCACCATCTCCGAAAAAGACCTCGACGAGGCCCTGCGACAGGTTCGCCTCGCCCTCCTGGAGGCCGACGTCCACTTCAAGGTCGTCCGGGAGTTCGTCGCGCACGTCCGCGAGAAGGCGGTCGGCGCCGATGTCACCAAGAGCCTGACCCCCGCCCAGACCATCATCGATATCGTGCGCCAGGAGCTGGTGGAGGTGCTGGGCAGCGGCCAGGCGCGGCTGGAGCACGCCAGGACCCCGCCCACCACGGTCCTCCTGGTCGGCCTCAAGGGCGCCGGCAAGACCACCACTGCCGCCAAGCTGGCGCTGCACCTGCGCAAGGAGGGGCAGAAGCCGCTCATGGTCTCGGCGGACCCTGGCCGCGTCGCCGCGGCGGAGCAGGTGCAGGCCCTGGGCAAGCAACTCAACATCGCCACCTACGTCGACGCCGCCGAGCGCCGGCCCGAGCGGATCTGCAAGCAGGCGCTGGAAGAGGCCAAGCGCCAGGCCGCGACAGTCGTCATCGTCGACTCTATGGGCTACGTACAGCTGGAGCCCGAGGAGTTGAAGGACCTCGTGGAGCTGAAGCGCGCCCTCGACCCGGACGAGGTGCTGCTGGTGGCCGACGCCATGACCGGCCAGGAGGCCGTCCACGCCGCCGAGGCGTTCAACGCCGCGGTCGGCCTGACCGGCCTCATCCTCACCAAGCTCGATGGCGATGCCCGCGGCGGCGCCGCGCTTTCGATCCGCTCCGTCACCGGCGTGCCGATCAAGTTCGTCGGCACCGGCGAGAAGACGGACGCGCTGGAGGCGTTCTACCCGGATCGCTTTGCCGGCCGCATCCTGGGCATGGGCGATATCCTCACGCTCATCGATAAGGCCAAGGAGGAGTACACCGACGAAGAGGCCGTCTCACTGGCCGAGCGCATGAAAAAGGGCAGCCTGACCCTGGAGGACTTCCTGGACCAGCTGCAGCGTGTGCAGAAGATGGGCCCGCTCAGCCAGGTGCTCTCGATGGTGCCCGGGATGTCGCAGCTGAAAGCGAAGATGCCCAACGCCGAGATCGACGAGAGCCACATCAAGCGGATTGAGGCTATAATCTACTCGATGACGAAGGAAGAGCGCCGCCGACCCGACATTATCGATGGCAGCCGCCGCCGGCGCATCGCCGCGGGCAGCGGCAGCACGCCCTCAGACATCAACCGCCTCCTCAAGCAGTACCAAGAGGCGCGCAAGCTCATGCAGATGATGGCCAGCGGCCGCGGCCAGAAGCTGGCGTCACTGCTGCGCCAATAGGAATCCAAGCCGAAAGATCTGGAGGAAGCCTTTGCTACGTATTCGTCTTACACGTGTTGGGAAGAAGAAGCAGCCCGCCTATCGATTGGTCGTCGCTGACTCGCGGTCGCCGCGGGACGGCGCCTTCGTCGAGATCGTGGGGCACTACAACCCCTTGACAGACCCTTCGACAATAAGCGTGAAGCAGGAGCGTGTCGATTACTGGCTGGCCAAGGGGGCCAAGCCGTCCGACTCGGCAGCCCGCATCCTGGCCCGCGCCGGAGCGGCGCCCGTCGCAGCCGCCACTATCACGCCCGCGATAGCCGATATCACAGAGGAGGCAGAGAGCGAGAACCCTTCTGAGGAGTCTGAGCCCACGGCAGAGCCCTGATGGGTTCCAGGCGCCCACTAGACGGAGAAGACCATGAAGGAGCTCATCGAGTACATCGCCAGATCACTGGTGGACAACCCGGACCAGGTCCAGGTTACCGAGGAAGATGCCGGCGATCACCTGGTGTTCCATCTGCAAGTCGCCGAGACCGATATGGGACGGGTCATCGGCAAGCAGGGGCGCATCGCCAATGCGATGCGCACGCTGCTGAAGGTGGCCGCCACCCGCAGCGGCACCCGCGCCATCCTGGAGATCGGCCAGGACGCCACCTCCCAGGACTAGCTTCCCAGAATCACCCTTATTCTGACTCCTCACTCCGGCTTTCCGCCTGACGCCATGCCGGAACCGCAGCAACCCGCTCTTCGCCCGGGCTACGTCGCCGTCGGCCAGATAGT
>DASRHH010000119.1:0-3008 GCA_035650635.1 Dehalococcoidia bacterium
CGCCGCCGACGATCGGGCTGACCGCCGCGATTGGCGCAACCGTCTCCCGCAGCGCCTAGCGGACGCCCGGCACCATGAGGATCGGCCCGACACTGACCAGCGGGTTCGAGGGCGCGATAATAATGGCCTGCGCCCAGATGATGGCATCGATAACGCCGGGCGCTGGTGCTGCCGATTCGCTGCCGGCGAACTGGATGCCGCGGATCGGCACCTCAGTGCGGTGCTTGACGAAGTACTCCTGGAAGTCGAGCACGCCGTCGAGCGTCTCCAGCTTGGTGCGCACGGGCTGGTCGGACATCGGCAGGACGGCGCAGCCCACGCCGAGCGCGCCGGCAATGTCGGCGGTGGCCTGGCTGAGCGTGAGGCCGCTGCGCAGGAGGTTGGCGCGGTGCAGGCAGGTCGCGAAGTCGCCGTCGCCCAGGCGGAACCACTTCTCGTAGCCATAGCGGGAGAGCGCATCGATGGTGCCGAAGCTGTCGCCGCGCAGTCCCCAGCCGCGCTCCTCGTCGGAGAGTCCGGCCAGGTGGTAGAGGACGATATCGATGTCCGGCGAGACGTAGACGCCGAAGAACTCGGCGTCGTCGCCGGTGTTGGCGATGACGGTGACCTCCGCCGGATCGACGACCTGCAAGAGGCCCTGCAGAAAGCGCGCCCCGCCGACGCCGCCGGAGAAGACGGTGATCATGTGCCTAGCGAAACGCCTCGACAATGGCGGCGGTGTCGTAGTACTCACGGATGCGATAGATCTTGCTGTCGCGGAAGCTGAAGTTGTGCAGCCAGTGCGTCTCCCATGATTTTCCAGTGCGGCGTACCTTGACGCGTTCGAAGCCGGCGACGACGACGCTATCGCCGGTCGCGATCGGCTCATCTTCGGGGCCGAAGCTCTCCACATCGACGTTGGCGCCGACGGCTCCGAACAGGCCCAGCACGGCTTCTTTGCCCTGGTGGCGGCCGCCCCACGGTATCTCCGGCGGGCCGAAAAACCACCAGTCGATGTCGTCCGAGAGCTGGTCGAGGATCGTTGGAATGTCGCCGCGCCCGAACGCCTCGTAGATCGTCATGACGGCCCGGATGTTATCGGCTTCGCTCATCTGGCTCCTTTCGGCGGGGATTTAGCGGACTAACTCTACCACCGTGACGCCCTCGCCGCCCTCGCGCGGGTCGGCGAAGTCGTACCCGTGCACCAGCGGGTGCTTATCGAAGAGCTGGCGCACGGCGCGGCGCAGGGTGCCGGTGCCTTTGCCGTGCACCACCCGCACCTCGGAGGCGCCGGCGCGCACAGCCTCGTCCAGCTTCTGGTCGACGATGTGCAGCGCTTCATCGACGGTGAGGCCACGCACATGCACCTCCGGCACTGTCCGCGGGCCGGAGGGCGCCAGGCGCGGCCCGGCGGTGGGCTGGCGACGCGGCCGCTTTTCCGCCTGCTCAATGTCGCGCAGGCTTACGGTGGCCCGCAGCGTGCCGAGCGACACCTGGACCTGGCCCTGCTCGTCCGGTAGCGAGAGCACCTCCCCGGGCTCGCTGACGCCGCGCAGCCAGACGCGATCGCCGATGGAGAGCGGCGGCAGCGTGGCCGGGCGCTTGCGCGGCTCGGCCTGTAGGCGCTCCGCGCCGGCCTCCACGCTGCGCACCAGGGAGCGGGCATGCTCCAGGCTGCGCTGCTTGCGGCGGGATGGCGCCCCCTCCAGCGCCCGCTCGATGGTCTTGCCGGCGTCCAGCAAGCGGCGGCGGGCCTGTTCCGCCTCGTGTTGCAACTGGCGGCCGGCCTGCTCGGCGGCCCGCTGCTGCTGGGCCTCCAGCTCGGCCAGCCGCTTCTCGGCCTCACGGCGTTGCTCCTCTTCGTGTAATCGCTCGCGCTCCTCCGTGGCGCGCTCGGCTTCCAGGCGGTCGCGCTCGCGCTGCAGGTCGCGGATCAAGGTTTCGACTTCCAGGTGCTCGGCGCCCAGGCTCTCCTGCGCCGCGTCCAGAATCGGCTCGGGCAAGCCCAGCCGCCGCGCGATGGCCAGCGCGTTGGAGTGCCCCGGCAGCCCGATGTTCAGACGATAGGTGGGCGCCAGCGTCTCTGGGTCGAACTCCACCGAGGCGTTGATGACGCCCGGTGTGTTGTGCGCGAACGCCTTGAGCTCGCCGTGGTGCGTCGTGGCGACGGTCAGGCAGCCGATCGCCAGCAGGTGCTGCAGGATTGCCTTGGCCAGCGCGGCGCCCTCCGTGGGGTCGGTCCCGGCAGTCAGCTCGTCGAGCATGACGAGGCTGCGCGGCGTGGCGCGCGCCAGGATGCCGATGACGTTGGTCATGTGGGCGCTGAAGGTCGAGAGCGACTGCTCGATGCTCTGCTCGTCGCCGATATCGGCGAAGACGTCCTCGAATACCGGCAGGCAGCTGCCGCGATCGGCGGAGATGGGCAGGCCGGCCTGCGCCATCAGCGCCAGCAGGCCCACGGTCTTGAGCGCGACCGTCTTGCCGCCGGTGTTGGGGCCGGTGATCAGCAGCACCGTGAAGGTATCCGCGCCGTCCTCGCCTCGGCCGAGATGCAGGCTGATCGGCACCACGTCGCCGCTGAGCAGGGGATGGCGGGCGTTGACCAGCCGCAGGCGCTCGGCATCCGAGGTGATCCACGATTGCTCCTCGCCGGGCTCCGGCAGGTCGAGGGCACCGAAGCTCTGGCCCAGGCGTGCCTTGGCCAGCGCCAGGTCGATCTCCGCGAGGGCCTGTACCGCCGTATCGATCCCGCGGGCGTAGTCGCCCACCTGCAGCGAGAGCTCTCGCAGGATGCGCTCCACCTCCCGCTGCTCCTCAAGTTGCAGCTCGCGCCAGCTGTTGCCCAGCTCCACTACGGCCAGCGGCTCCAGGAAGACAGTGGCGCCGGACGCCGATACGTCGTGCACGATGCCTGGCACCTGCCCGCGCAGCTCGGCCTTTACCGGGATGACGTAGCGGCCGTCCCGTAACGTCACGATCGGCTCCTGGACGGCGTTGCGGCCTGTGGTGGAGCCAATGAGCGATTGCAG
>DASRHH010000120.1:0-8937 GCA_035650635.1 Dehalococcoidia bacterium
GCCAGCGTTCGGCGAGCCTGCCTTCGAAGGGATAGACCGCCTGGCGATAGATGTCGACATCTTCCTCGCCGATGCCGTAGACCTCGCGGATGCAGCGGTAGGCGAGCTGCCGATCGAGCGTGCCGTCATGCTTTGTATCCGGGTCGATCTGGAAATTGAACCGCAGGTGGTTGAGGCCGAGCGGGATGATGGAGTGGGCGCGTCCGCCTGGCACGCAGAATATCGCCGCCACGCGGCCATCCGGCGAGACGCCAAAGAAGTTCGGCAGGGCGCGCTTGCGCTTGGCGTCGAATGTTAGCCAGGCATTGCGAACCGGCCAGCTTTCGCTCTGAATGCCGAGCAGGTCTCGAACGGTGCTGCGCGCGCCGTCGGCGCCGATAACGTATCTCGCCCGCACCGTGCGTTCCTTGCCCGAGCTGCGCTCGCGCGCGGTGACGCGAGCATAGTCTCCGGTCTGGTCAAGGTCACAGACTTCCCATCCCTGGTTGATCTCCGCGCCACGCTGCCGTGCCGCCGCGTCCATCGCATCCTCGATGTCCGGCTGGTGCAGGGAGATCCGGAACGGGAAGCCGCAGACGTGAGGCTTGTCCCAGTCGTTATCGATAAGGATCTTGCCGTCTTCGTTCGCGAACACATAGCGCTTGCGCGCCACGGAATTGCACAGAGCCGCGTCTATATCGCTCGCCGCCTGGATGATCCGCGCCGACTCGCCGTCGATGGTCGCCATGCGGGGCAGGCCATAGAGGGTCGGCCAGCGCTCGAACACGCACACACGGTGCCCGCGGCGCGCCAGCAGCGAAGCAGCCGCCATACCCGTAGGGCCGTACCCAGACAGTGCTACGTCATAGAGTTCGTTAATCATAGCCAGCGACGTGCGGCGGGCGCCGGGAAGCCAGTCTAGCAGCCGGAGAGCGCAGGCGAAACTTGGGGTCAGGCGCCGGCCAGGCCCCAGCGCTCGCGCACCCAGCCCTCGAGCCGGGCGAAGATCAGCATGTCAACCACGAGGCCAACGGCGACGATCACCACCATGATCGCGAGCACCAGGCTCATGTCGTTGAGATCGCGCCCGAAGCCCAGCAGATTGCCGAGGCCACCGGCGCTGGCCAGGATCAGTTCGCCGGCCATCAAGGAGCGCCACGAGAACGACCAGCCGAGCTTCAGGCCCTGCACCATCGAGGGCAGCATGGCCGGCACCACGACGTAGCGAAGGCTCTGCAGTCGGTTCGCCCCCAGCGTGTGCGCGACACGGTGATAGAGCGGCGGCATGCTGCGCACGCCGTCGCGGGCCGAGATCGCGATCGAGAAGATCGACCCCATGAGCACGATGAAGATCATGGCCCTGTCGTTGAGACCGAACCAGAGAATGGCCAGCGGCACCCAGGTGATGCTGGGGAGCGACTGGATGCCCAGGATGAGGCTGCCGAGAGTCTCGTCCAGCCAGCGAAAACTGCCGCTGAGGATTCCGATGGTCACGCCAATGAAGAACGAGATGGTGTAACCGATGGCCAGGCGTTGCAGGCTGAGCTTCAGCGCTTCCTGGATGCGGCCGTTCTCCAGGTTGGTCTGCAGCGACTGCTTGACGTCGTCCGGGGAGGGCAGCAGGTAAGGCGGCCAGATTTCCGCCTTGGCCACCAGCCACCAGATGCCGACGAGGCCGCCGTAGAAGGCGACCAGGCGGAGCAGCCTAAATAACATAGGCGTCTTCTGCCGCCTGAGCGGCGTAGATATCGTGCTCCAGCTCCGTCCGAACGATGTGAGCGATGTCCGCCACCGTGTGCGAGTCCGGGTTGCGCGGCCGCGGCAGATCAACCGGGATCTCCCGTTTGATCTTGCCGGGCGCCGCGGTCATCACCAGGACGCGGTCGCCCAGGATGGCTGCCTCGCGGACGTTGTGCGTAACAAAGAGGATGGTGGCGCCAGTGCGCGCCCAGATGTCCTGCAACTCCTGCTGCAGGACATCGCGGGTCTGCGCGTCCAATGCGGCGAACGGCTCGTCCATGAGCAGCATGCGCGGCTCCAGGGCTAACGCCCTGGCCAGCTGCACACGCTGCCTCATGCCGCCGGACAGCTCGTGCACGAGAGCCCTCTCGAAGCGCTTGAGGTTGACCAGGCGCAGGTAGCGCTCCAGGCGCTCGTGTCGTTCATCGCCTTTGACGCCCTGAATCTTCAGGCCGAGCTCGATGTTGGCGCGCACGTTGAGCCAGGGATAGAGGGCCGCGTCCTGGAAGACGACGACCCTCTCCGGGCCGGGCTTGGTGACAGTCCGGCCATCGAAGACGACACGCCCTTCGTCGGCCGGGTCCAGCCCGGCGATGACATTGAGCAGCGTGGACTTGCCGCAGCCGGAGGGGCCCACAAGCACCACGAACTCGCCCTGCTTGGCCTCCAGGCTGATGTTGTCCAGCGCGACTGTGTTCTGGCGCTTGTTCAGGAAGTGCTTACTGACGCCGTTTACCGTCAGCAAGGCCCCGCCGGTGGGTGCTGGGTCGCCCTGGCCGTTCTTGGAGAAAAGATTCATAGGCTCCTCATCAACCGGCTACTGCCGGCAACCCCTTCGCCGCGAGGACCTTGTTCAGGGGGTCCAGCGCGTAAATATTGGCTAGGTCCGGCTTCCGGGTGCCCAGGAACCCCAGGGAGTAAGCTTCTTCGGCGGACTGGCGCAGGCTGGAGGCGATGGGGTCGTAGGTTACCTTCATGTGCGACCAGGAGTCGTCCAGGACCTCCTGGCCCAGAGCCGCACCCGTCAGCTGCTTGATGCCGTCGTTGACGATGCGCTTGGCCTCGGCCGGGTTCTCGACGATCCACTGCGTGATCTCGACGTTCGCCTTCACCAGGCTTTCGACGACGTCCGGGTGGTCCTTCAAGAAGCTTGTCCTGACGACCAGATGGGTTGTGACGAAGTCACCGTTGGGCCAGAGGCTGCGCTCGTCCAGGAACACCTTGCCGCCGGCCTCGCGCACCAGCCGGGAAGCCCACGGCTCCGGCACCCAGGCGGCATCGATGTCACCCTTCTTGAACAGGTTCAGCGTGTCTGAGTTGGATGTCGGCAGTACGGTGACGTTGCCGCCGTTCTCCTTGGCGTTGAGGCCGTTGGACTTGAGCCAGGCCCGCAAAGCGACGTCCTGGGTGTTGCCTAGCTGCGGCGTCGCCACTTTCTTGTTGACGAAGTCCGAAGGCTGCTTGATGTTGCGATCCGGACGGACGATGAGCAGTGCCCCTGCGCTGGCCGCGCCGGCGACGATGCGCAGCGCCGAGCCGTTGGACTGCACGTAGCCGTTGATCGCCGGGTTGGGGCCGACATACGCCGCATCGATCTGTCCCGCTAGCAGCGCCTCAATGGCGGCAGGGCCGGCGTTAAACAGCTTGGTGTCCAGCTTGACGTTGGGGCCAAGGTCCTCGGCATAGGTGCCGCGGGCTAGGCCGACGATCGGCTGGGAGTGGGTGACGTTAGGGAAATAGCCGAGGCTCAGCGAGACCGTGCCGCCCTGGCTAGCCTGTGAAGTTTCACCGCTCGAGCTGCAGGCCAGGATTGTCGTCAGGCTGGCGAGCACAATGAGCGACAGGATTGGCTTCTTGAACAATCGATTCCTCCTGTAAAGGCGTTTCGGCGTGATGCGATGCCCCTCAAAGGGGCCGCATACACGCTTCGCGCCTCCGCAGGATGGTTCGCTGCCCGCATGCCGGGCGAGACGCGGTCACTAAATTGCGTACCTGTCAGAAAGAGCCAGATAGGCCGAACGCTGGCGCTTCGCCAGGTCGGCCAGGGTGGTGCTGTCCAGCACGCCCGCTATAGCGTCGCGCACCTCCAGCCAGAGCCCGCGCATCGCGCAGATCTGCTCGCTGGGACAGCGGTAGCTGGGACAGGCGACATGGGCGCTGCTGCTGGCGCAGGGGGTAGGCGCTACCGGGCCGTCCATGAGTCTGACGACCTCGCCGATGGTCACGGTTTGCGCCGGCCTCGCGAGGACGTAGCCGCCATGGGCGCCGCGTTCCGCGCGCACCAGGCCGGCCGTCCGCAGCCGGGTCATGATCTGCTCCAGGTACTTGGCCGGAATGGCGGTGCGCTCCGAGAGCTCGTGCACGGATAACGGCGACGGCCCCTCCGCGGTGGAGAGCTCCAGCATGATGCGAGTGGCGTAATCGCCGCGACTAGAGAGTTTCATGTAATTCCTACTGAGAAAGTAGGATATGAATGAAACGCTCCGGTGTCAAGGGTGAGCTGGAATATGCGGGGCGCTAGGCGACGCCGGCGGCCGGGGTGTGGCGGCTGCGGATCTGATCCTTGCCGGCCGTCTTTGCCTCAAATAATGCCACGTCGGCATAGCTGACCAGCACTTCCGGGATGAAGTCGTCGTGCTGGACAGCGGAACCGGCGCCGATGCTGACGGAACACCGGCAGGGCTGGCCGCTGGCATTGAACTCGTACTCTGCGATCGAGCTGCGGACCCGCTCAGCCATGATGATGGCGCCTTCCAGGGTTGTCTCCGTCAGGAGGACTAGGAACTCGTCGCCGCCGTAGCGCGCCACGACATCTGTATCGCGTGCCGATTCGGCGATGAGATGTGCGGCCTGACGTAGGACGTCGTCGCCGGCCAGGTGGCCGAAGCTGTCGTTGACGAACTTGAAGTCGTCCAGGTCGATCATCAGACAGGAAAGCGGCCGCCGGTAGCGCCGGGCGCGGCGGCATTCCCGTTCCAGTGCCTCCTGGAGGTGCCGGCGATTGTAAAGGCCGGTGAGTGGATCGGTGATGGCCAGCTCTTGCAGCTCTTCGCGCAGACGTTTCTCCTCGCTGAGGTCGGTGACAGCCAGGCAGGCGCTGCTGACGCTGCCATCGGCCGCCTCGATGGGGCTGAGGCTGATCAGAGTGTGCACTGGCGGGCGGTCCGGCAGCGCGAAGGCCAGCTCGCAGCGGCAAGCGGCGCCGGCCAGCACGTCGTCGATGCGCTCTCGCAGGGGCAGCCGCTCCTCGCTATCGATCAGTGCCAGCAGGTTCTCGCCCAGGATGCTGTCGGGGTCGCAATCCAGGATTTCGCCGAGACGGACGTTGGTGAAGAGGATGACCCCTTCCGAGTCCACCGTGAGGATACCCTCCTGCATCGTCTCTACGAGCACGCGATAGACGGCGTCCGAGCCGGCGGCCAGCATCAGCGAGAGCGCACCGTCCATGGGCACCATCAGCGCATCCACCTGCCCGGCCTTAACGGCGCGGGCCACGTCCAGGCATTCGCTTATCCTCTCTGGCAGCCCCGGGCGCCGCAGGTCCTCCGCATCCAGGAAGGTCAACCCGGCGATGCCCTTGAGGTCGGGCGCGCCCCTCGGGTGATGCTTGTGCGAGATGACCACCAGGGCAGCATCGCTGGTCGCGGCCTCCGCAAGGTGGCCCAGGGTAACGCCGGTGCCGGCCAGTATCCGCGGGTCGACGACCAGGCACTCCCAGCGGTTCGTCGGCAGCTTATCGACGGCGGTCTTGAGGTCGCCAGCGATGTGCACATCGAAGGGCGATTCCGGCGCCTCCAAGGCCTCACGGGCTGCAATGAGAGCAGCGGGCTCGCTATGGATAAGGAGGATGGGCTTGCGGGACGTCTTGCCGAACAACAGGTTCCCTATGCCCCGGACAGCTCGAGGCCGGCTATGACCTTCAAGCGGTCGCTCAAGTCGCCAATGACGCGGCGGTTGGGCAGGGGGGTCAGCCGGATCAACGTTGGCGTCGCCAGGATGCGGTCCGTCTCCGCCACCAGCGGGTCTTTGAGGACGTCGATGATCTGCAGCGTGTAGGAGTCCTTGAACTCTGCCTCCAGCACGCGTCTGAGGTTGCTGATGGCACGGATCGAGTTCGGCGTATGGCCCGCGACGTAGAGCCTGAGTCCGTACTGCGTCATGACACTGCCGTAAATCGTCTTACGCCGGGGCCGCCCTGCTTGACGATCTCCAGGAATGTCTGCATGATGTCCGGGTCCCACTGGTTGCCGGCGCCGGCATCCAGGCGCGATGTCGCTTCCTCGACGGAGAGCGCGTCGCGATAGGGCCGGTCGGAGGTCATGGCGTCGAAGGCGTCGATTACCGAGATGACGCGGGCCAGGAAGGGAATTTGCTCGCCGGCCAACGCCGCGGGGTAGCCCCGCCCATCCCAGCGCTCGTGGTGGTGGCGGATTATCGGGCCGACGTTGTGCGAGAAGCGCAAAGGCGCGCATATGGTCTCTCCGATCACCGGGTGTTCCTTCATCTCTTTCCATTCGTCCTTGGACAACGGCCCCGGTTTGTGCAGGATCGTCTCCCTCACTCCGATCTTACCGATGTCGTGCAGGATCGCCCCGTGGCGCAGCAGCACCAGCTGGCCCTCGTCCAGGTCAAGGGCCTTGCCCAACTGGACGGCGTAGCTGGCCATGCGCACCAGGTGGTTCACGGTCAACGGGTCCTTGGCCTCCACGGCGGCCGCCAACGTGAAGATAACCTGCTCCGCGCCCTCTAGCTGGTTGTTCAACCGGTATTTCTCCAGCGCCTGGTGGATCGCCTGTGCCAGGATCTCAGAGACGATGCTGCTCTTCGGGAAGTAATCGTAGGCGCCCAGGCTCATCGCCTGCGCTGCCACCCGCTCGTCTCCCTGGGCGGTCAGCATAATCACCGGCGGCACGTCCGGATCGTCGCCCACCCGTGCCAGGAAACGCAGGCCGTCCTGCCCCGGCAGCATGTAGTCGAGCAGGATGACATCGAACTCGTCCGTTCCCAGTTGCTCCAGGCCCTGCTCCGCCGTGTCGGCAGAATGCACCTCGAAGCGGGCGCGCTGGTAGTTGCCCAGCATGCGGCGGATGATCTCGACATCGCGCGGGTTATCTTCGACGAGCAGCACCCGAACCTTTTCTTCGTACATTGGTCCTCCTTGAGCTACCGGCAGCGGTCCAGCCGTCCCTCTTCCTCCGTTATCCCGTGAGTTCGTCGGCCACCCAGTCGTCGATTGTGTCGTCGCGATCGGGGACGGGGCCGCTATCCCGCAAGCCGAAGAACTGCTGATAAGCGGCCTCCACGGCCGCCGAAGTGAGCGCCGGAGTCCGTCCTTCGAACTCGGCGTTGTCAGCCATGATCGAGACGATGTCGTCCGCCAGGGCGCCGCTCAAGCGGTGGTTGGAGGCGGCATCCAGCAGCGCGACAGCGTTCGCCAGGTCGCTCTCGGAGAAGGGCACAGCGTGGGCGTCGCAGGCCTTGCGCAATATCTCGCGGAAATCCGCGGGGGTCGGCCCCGGCATGTAGAGCTTGTAGGGGATGCGACGCAGGAAAGCCGCATCGGCGAGGTCATCGGGGTTAAGGTTGGTGGAAAAGAGAAGGGTAACGTTGAAGGGGATATCGATGGCCTCGCCGGTGCGCAGCAAGAGATTATCCCGCCCGCGCTCAAGTGCCATGATCCACCGGTTCAACATCTCGGCCGGGCTTATCTTCTGCCGGCCGAAATCATCCACCACCATGAAGCCGCCCTGCGCCTTCAGGTGCTTGGGCGCCTGGTAGAAGCGGGTCAGCGGGTCATAGGCCAGCTCCAGCGACTCCGCGGTCACCTCGCCACCCACGATCAAGCCCGGCCGGCGGATGCGCACCCAGCGGCGGTCGCGGCCGCTTTCCCTCCCCTCGCGGCTCGCTTGACCGTCGGCCTGAGGTGGCGCCTCGGCGTCCTGGACGCGCACATGGACCAGCGGGTCGAACATCTTGACCACCTGGCCGTAGACGTAGATGGCGTACGGGATCAGCATTTCTCCCGGCAATCGGTGCAGCAGCGACGCTAGTAAGTGGGTCTTGCCGTTGCCGGAGGGTCCGAATACCATCGTTGACCGGCCGGAGTGTAGCGCTCGTTCCAGCAGCTCCGCCGTACGCGGCTGCACTACCAGTTCCTCCAGGGCCTGTACTACCAGCCCCGGCTCGATTCGGGCGGCGTTGGCGGTGCAGGCCTGGATGACCCGCTCGTACTGCTCCACCGTCACCGGCGCGGCGCCAGCGTAGCGGCAGCGCTCCAGCGCCTGCTGCGCCCGCTCGGCGCCGCGGTCGGTCAGGCGATAGCGGTAGGTGCCCTCGATCGCGCCCACTGAGCCAACAACCTCGCAGAGGCGGTCGCGCTTGAGGTTGTCCAGCAAGTCAGTGATGAGGCTCGTCGGCAGGCCGGCCACGCGGGCGACGTTATCGGCGGTGGATCCTTCGGCGTAGTGAACGATCTTGAGGATCAGCTCCACCAGGAAGGACGGCGAAAGCCCCGTCTCCTCCTGAGTCGTTGGCGGCTTCATGGGGTCGCGCTCGCCGCGCGCAGGCTTGGCGGCGCCGGCGCTCTCGCCACGGAAAGCGACTATGAGCGGGTTATCTTCGTGGTCTATAAATTCCATAGAATTAATCGATGAACTGAACGACTTAAGACGCCATGTTGGGGAAAGTGTTACTAACCTGCGAAGAGATTCCGCAAAAGTTTGGCCGGTGCACCGGCGCCAGCTCAGAGTTTCGTTGTCTATTGACGCCCTACGGCGCTGCGCCTAGAATTCGGACACCGTAAGGCGCGTAGGCGCGTCCGGCGCTGGAAGGAGAGCAAAATGATCGTTCGCGAAACTGCGGACGGAGGCCTTCTCCTCATCAGGCAGACAGACCACTCCCAACTGGTCGGCCAGCTTGCCGCCCACTGGGGCAACTCCGAGTTCGCCCGGCCCGATCCCTACGAGTCGGTCGTGCGGGCTGCCACCTATCACGACTACGGTTACCTGCGCTACGAGACCCGTCCCCGCCTGCGCGAGGACGGCAAGCCCTGCGACTTCCGCACCCTGCCGGCGGACCCCGGCCAGTACCAGGCCTACCAGTGGTGCATCGATTGGCTCACCGAGATCGATCCCTACTCCGGGCTGCTGATCAACATGCACCGCACCGGACTCTGGCGCGGCCGCTACGAGACGATTGGCCACCCGGGCAACCAGTACA
>DASRHH010000121.1:0-6773 GCA_035650635.1 Dehalococcoidia bacterium
CAGTTCTCCATGTCGTCCTGCTCGAAGAAGCCAGCCGGGCTGAAGGTCAAGAGGGACAGCATGCGAACTGCGTCCTTGACCTCCGGCGGCGCCTCCTTGTCCACCAGGCTCCAGGCCCAGACCTCGATCTTGTCAGGGCCGCGCGGGTGCCAGATGCGAAGGGTACGGAAGAGCTGTGGCCAGAGCAGCGAGGTGTTGGGGAAGATGCTGCCGTGAATCGGGTAGATCTTGCCGGCTCGCGGTGGGCCCAGGCGCTCTTGCATCTCTGCCTCGGTCTCCTCCACGTACTTCGAGAGATTTGGATAGATCGTGCTGCCCACCTCTGTCGGGTCAGTGGCGGAGCCGAAGCCGTGGCCGTTGCCGCAGTAGACAGTCATGCCACCCGGCCGATCTCGGCCCGGCGGGCGGTTGGCGCCGCCGAAGCCCAGGCGGAACGCTGTGGCGTGACTGGTGGTGACGTGATAGCCATCGCCCTGGAAGTTGTCACACGCGAACTTCCAGTTGCAGGGGATGATCCACTTGTGGACGCCGCCGACCAGCTCGGTGCCGCCTGCGCGGCGATCGAGCATGAAGTCGAGATAAAACGCCATGTCGCCGAGGTAGTCGATGAGGGAAGGCGCCGAGGCATCGAAGTTGCCGAAGACCAGGCCCTTGTAAGAGTCGACCTGCGCCACCGGCACCAGGCCCCACTGCTCCATGTCCAGCTGCTCGAAGTAGGCGTCCTGGAAGTTAGGCACGCCGATGAGCTTGCCGTCGTTGCCGTAGGTCCAGCCGTGGTAGGCGCAGGTAAACGACGCCGCGTTGCCCTCGTCGGCGCGGCAGACCTTCATGCCGCGATGGCGACAGCTGTTGATGAAGGCGTTGATCTTGCCAGAGCTGTCGCGGATGACGATGACGGGGTCTTCGCCCATGTAGGTGGCGAAGAAATCGCCGGGGTTCGGTATGTGCGACTCGTGGGCCAGCAGCAGCCACGTCCGGGCGAAGACTTGCTCCAGCTCGCGCTCGTAAAGCTGCCGGTCCGAGAAGACGCGCCGGTCCACCAGACCGGCCTCGCTGTCCACGAGGCCGCTAATCCGCTCATCGGTTGTCGCCATGGCAAGCCTTCCTTCAGCGCCCAGCGGGCGGTGCTAGTCAGATGCGTGTTTCGTAGCACAGGCGCTCGGGGCTGTCAAACAAGCGAGGAGTTACCATGTCCCACTACAGCGGCGCTACGAATCTTAGTGCCGAAGGCCGGACTCGAACCGGACCGAGATCGTGATCGCGCGGCCGCGGGATGAGATGGCGCGTTGGCGGCCGCCCGGTCCGCCCGTCAGACGGTGGCGATGCGCGTGAACAGACCGGTGGCGAACGCCTGGTAGATGGCAACGTGGCCGCTCTTGACCGGAGCGCCGCCCTGGTTAGCCAGCAGGTCGCAGTTCAGCGCGACGCTGCTTTCGATCGTCCAGGGCTCGGTCGGGCCATCAACCCGGCACGCGCCTCTGTAGACGTCGTCGCCGACCGCGGCGCCGGGATTGGCCTGGCGGTACTGATCGCGTAGCTGGCCCTCCACTTGGGCGATCAGCTCGGTCGGCGTGAAGACCTGCTGCGGCGGCGGGGGTATGGTCACGGTGCCGTCGCTGCCCCCGATATCGAAAATCAAGACAATGGCCCCGGCGGCCGCCGCAACGACGCCGATGGCGATCAGAGTAAGGCCTGCCGACCCCAGGTAGCGCTCCCAGTTAGCTCGATTCACCTCACACCACCCCTTCCACTCACATCATCGAACATACTGGTGCCGAAGGCCGGACTCGAACCGGCACGAGGGTTACCCCCCAGCAGATTTTGAGTCTGCCGCGTCTGCCAATTCCGCCACTTCGGCATGGGCGCGACGGCTCGTCAGCCGTCGCTCGAGAGGCCGCCTGAGCGGGCAGCCTCTAGGCGTAGAGGCTGCGCTCGCGGGCCAGCGCCTGCAGCCGCTCGACCCGCTTCGGGATCGGCGGGTGGGTGCTGAACAGCGAGTTCATCCAGCTCTGGCCCTGCTGGTCACCGTTTGCCTGTGCGGCCAACGGGTTGACGATGAACATGTGCGACATCGCCGGGTTCACCCGCATCGGCACCGCGCGACTGTACGTCTCCAGCTTCTCGAGAGCGCTGGCCAGCGCCAGCGGCGTGCCCGTGATCTCGGCACCCGTCGTGTCGGCGCCGTACTCCCGGCTGCGGGAGATCGCCATGCGAATGATCAGCGCCGCGATGGGCGCCAGGATGACGACCGCCAGCATCGCCACCAGCTGCAGCATGCCGTTGTTGTTGTCGCGCCGGCCGCCGCCCAGGCCGCCGAAGATCAGCGCCCACTGCATCATCCAGGCCAGGAAGCTGATTGCGCCGGCGATCACCGCCGCAATGGTGCTGACGAGGATGTCGTGGTTGCGGATGTGGCCCAGCTCATGGCCCAGCACGGCCGCAAGCTCGCGGTCGTCCAGGATGCGCTGGATGCCGGTGGTCACGGCGACAACGCCGTGCTTGGCGTTGCGTCCGGTCGCGAAGGCGTTCGGCTGGTCGCTCTGGATGATGGCGACACGCGGCTTGGGCAGGCCGGCCTGGGCCGCCACCTGCTCCACGATGCGATGCAGCTCCGGCGCCTCGTCCGCGGTCACTTCCTTGGCGCCGGTGGCCATGAGGGCCATCTTGTCAGAGAACCAGTAGGAGGCCCCGTTCATGACCAGCGCGAAGATGATCGCCATGACCAGGCCCGGTCCGCCGCCCAAACCATAGCCGATGATCAGCAGCAGGGCGGTCAGGGCCGCCAGCAGCATCATGGCCTTCAGGTTGTTTGCCATTTGTACTTACACCTCTGGGCGCTGAAATCCGCACCCATAATCAGGATAACGTGGCGCTATCCGATTCTCAAGCATCGTTTCAGCTGGGCCGGCTGGCCAGTGTGACATCCACCTCTCGTTGATCGCTGCCGCGGTAGTACGACAGCTTCACCTTGTCGCCGGCCTTGTGCTCCGCCAGCGCGGCGAAGAGATCGCCGGTGTTCTTGATATCGCGGTCGCCGATCTTGATGATGACGTCGCCCTGGCGCAAGCCTGCATTAGAGGCCGGGCCGCCCTGGGACACGGCCTGGAAGATAACGCCCTGCTTGGTCGAGAGGTTGAAGGTGGCCGCGACCGACTCCGTGACGTTGGCCACGCCCTGCACGCCCAGGAAGGCGCGTTGCACTTGTCCGGTATCGATTAGCTGCTGCACCACCGGCTTGGCCGTCGCGGTCGAGATCGCGAAACCCACGCCCTGGGAGCCGCTGATGATGGCGGTGGTAATGCCCTCCACCCGGCCCTGCATGTCGACCAGCGGGCCGCCGGAGTTGCCGGGGTTAATGGAGGCGTCGGTCTGGATGGCGCCAGGAATCGAGACGCCGCACTCCGTCTCCTCGATCAGGCGGTCCTTGGCGCTGACGACACCTTTGGTCACCGTGGGACCGCCGGGCAGGTCGAGCGCGTTGCCGATGGCAACGACATCGTCGCCGATGCGCATCTGAGTGGAGTCTCCCAGCTGGGCCGCCGGCAGGCCGGAGGCGTCGATCTTGATAACGGCGAGGTCAGTCGCCACGTCGCGACCGACGATGCGGGCCGTGAACTCGCGGTTATCGCTCAGGGTGACGGTGATGCGTTGGGCGGCTGTGTCGCAACTGTTCGGCTGCACCACCACGTGGTTGTTGGTGACGATGAAGCCGTTGGAGTTGATGATGATCCCCGTGCCTACGCCGCCCTGCCCCTGCGAGGCCGAGCTCAGCGAAGCAGATGTCGTCAGGATGTGCACCACGCTGGGCCGCAGCTGTTCCACCAGGTCCGGTGTCGAAAGGGTGGGGCCGGTCTGCAGCGAGACGGTGGAGGCCCCGGCGTTGTTGCCGAGCACGTTGGGCGTCTTGGAGCCGCTGCTGCAGGCTACCGCCATTGTCACCAGCAGCAGGCTGAGCAGCAGGAGCAGCGGGGCAATAGAACTCAGGGAGGTCTTACGCATCATCTTCACTCCAATCTACGCGACCTGCCCGCTTCTGGATGGGCCTGACCGATACATATACAATGGGTGCTACCCCCTTACCAATGCATAAATCTTCCGTCCCAATGATTAACGTACTATTAATCGGACCGATGGTCTCGGGCCTGATCGGTAGGTGCTGTGCGCCATCCTGACCTCCCTGACGAGGAGCTCATGGGACTTCTCTCACAGCGTGACTTGCGGGCGTTCGAGGCGATCTACGACCGCTATAACGCCGTGGTCTATTCCACCGCGCTGCGGGTGATTGGTGATGCGAGCTTGGCAGAAGACGTAACCCAGGAGATATTCCTGCGCCTCTGGCGGCAGCCGGACCGTTATGTGGCCAGCCGCGGGCGCTTTCTCAGCTGGATCATCTCCGTAAGCCGCAACCGCTCCCTGGACGAGATCCGCCGTCGCGGCCGCCGCCAGCGCTACGAAAGCGCATCGCCGGAGCAGCAGGCGCGCGAGTTTCCTGCCGGCGACGCCAATGACCCCTCGCGGCTGGCCCTGGCCGCCGACGAGCGCGACCGCATCCGCGAGGCCCTGGCGCTGCTGCCAGCGGAGCAGAGACAAGTCCTGGAGCTGGCCTACTTCCACGGCCTGACGCAGCAGGAGATCGCGGAGAAGCTGGAGCAGCCCCTGGGGACAGTCAAGACGCGCATCCGGCTAGGGATGCAAAAGCTGCGGGTCTGGTTGAAGGAGACACTGGAGCAAACGGAGGCTTAGTGGAACACGAAGAGGTCAGAGAGCTGATCGACGCCTACGCCATTGGCGCGCTGGACCCGGAGGAAGCGCGCCTGGTGGAGGAGCACCTGGCGGGCTGCCAGGAGTGCCGGCAGGAGCTGGCCGAGGCCCGCGAGGCCACGGCGCTGCTGGCGCTGGCGGCTCCCCGTCAGGTGCCCTCGCCGCAGCTGCGGGCCAGGGTGCTGGACGAGGCGCGCCGAGAGCAGCGAAGGGAGAGCGCCGTGCCGGGTGGCCGCCGCTGGTGGCCGGGCGCGATTGGCGGCCTGGCGGCAGCCTCGCTGGCGCTGGCGGTGCTAGCAGGATTCGCCTTCGCCCGCATCAATGACCTCGACAGCGAGAACGACACCCTGGGCCAGGAGGTCACCGCTGCTCGAGAGATGCTGACGCAGCAGCAGCAGGTCATCAACCTCTCGGTGCAGCCGGACGTCAAGACCGTACCGATGTCCGCCGGCCAGGCGCAGCCACAGGCCACCGGAGTCTACTACTACAGCCAGGCCAGGGACTGGGGCATGCTCTCCAGCAGCAACCTCAATCGGCTGGATGCCGGCTGGGTCTACCACTTCTGGGTCTTGACCGCCACCCAGGCGGTCCACGCCGGCGACTTCACGTCCTGGTATGGGATGGCCGGCTATCGCTTCGACTTCGACGAGCTGAATCTGAACGCGCGGCCCATCGGCGTTTGCGTGACTGCTGGCCCTCAAGACGACAACACCCCGCCCAGGATCAGCGACTACGTGCTCTACGCGCCCCTCGGCTCGTAGGCTTCCGCCTACAGCGTCTCCATGTACTCCGCGATCGCCTGTATCTGCACGGCCGACACCGCGATCTCCGGCGCGTAGACGATCTCGTCGGCGGCCCAGATCAGGGTCGGCTTGCCCTGTTTGGTGACGCCGGCCACGCCCTCCAGCAGCCGATGGATGTTGTCGTTGATGCGCAGCGTGTTCGGCTTGATCGGCTCGGCCAGGCGGCCGTCGCGGATAACGTAGGAGTCGCCGACGACGGTGCAGGTGAAGTCGCCGGCGCGCAGGCCGTTCACCGGGTAGGTGTACCAGATGCGGCCGATGTAGAGCCCGTCGCCCACCTGGCGCGCCAGGTCGTCCAGCGACTCGACTTCGCCGGGGATAACGACGTTGGTGCTATGGATGCCGGGCGTCGAGTCGAAGTGGCGGCCGCCGCCGCGCGCGAAGCGGAAGCCATTGCGCGGCACCAGGGCCTGCTGCCACTGGTTGGGGTCGACGCCGAGCTTGGCCTGCGCCTGCTCGTCCTTGAGGATGCGCTGGGTCTCATAGTGGTTGCTCAGCAGCCCCTTGAGCACGCCGTTCTCGATCAGGACCGTGCGGCCGGTCGGCAGGCCCTCGCAGGTGATGCCCTTGCTGCCGGCCAGGCCCTCGACCGCGCCGTCATCGATCAGGTTGAAGGCGGGCGCGGCGATCTGCTGGCCCAGCTTGCCCATGAACGCCGAGCCGAGCGCGTAGAACGTGCCGACGTTGAGGCTGGGCAGCAGGATGTTGTCCAGGATGTCCATCACGGCCTGCCGCCCGAAGATCACCTTGTAGTCTCCGCTGGGCACGCGCACCCCACCGACGGAACGGATGGCGTTCTCGGCGGCCTCCAGGCCCGGCTCCTCGCTGAAGTCGGCGAGGCGGGAGACGGCGCCGTAGCCGCTGCCCTTGCTGCCCTCGCGCTCCACCATCGCCGTCAGGAACGACATCACCAGCGTCGACTCGTCGGTCTGGGCCTGCGGCATGGCGCTGGAGGCGACCGCCATGCGCTCCTGCAGTATCGAGACGTCACCGCCGACGATCAGCCCCAGGTCCTGCAGCTTGTCCGGGTCGCCGGCGAGATTGGCCAGCGACTCCGACGTCTGGAAGACGCGCAGTGCGCCGTTGACCACGCGCCAGCCGGTGCTGACGAGGTCTTTGTCCGGGATCTGCATGATGCGCGGGTCGTGGTAGTCGCGCAGGCGGCGCTGCTCACCGGTGGGGCGGGCCAGCGACGTGAACTCTGGATCG
>DASRHH010000122.1:0-4717 GCA_035650635.1 Dehalococcoidia bacterium
CCGGCGTAGGCGGGCAGCAGGTGCGCGACCCCCTCGGTGCTCGCGTGAGCGCGGTGCGCGGCGCCGAAGGCGTCGTTGACGTAGACCTCGGCCAGGGATGCCAGCGCCTTGGCGAAGGTCGGGTCGTTGGCCTCTTCCTCGAGATGGAAGCGCAAGTTCTCCAGTAAGGCCACCCCGCCCGGCTCCAGGGATCGCGCGGCATCCTCGGCCGAAGCGCCGATGCAGTCCTCCGCGAAGGCCACCGGCGCGCCCAGCAGCTCCGAAAGGCGCTGCGTGATTGGCCGCAGGCTGAGCGACTCGTCGCGGCCCTTGGGCCGTCCGAAGTGCGAGCAGGCGACCACTTTCGCCTTCCGTCTGCGCAGGTAATCGATCGTTGGCAGCGCCCCTCGGATGCGGGTGTCGTCCATGATCTCGTGGGACTGCGGGTCTAGCGGCACGTTGAAATCGACGCGCAGAAGGACACGCTTGCCTTGCACGTCGATATCGCGAACGGTCTTCTTTTTCGTCATCGGAACTCGCTTTCTTCGTCTGGCAACAGTTCCAGGCGCGCCTCGGCATGACGCTCCACCTCGCTGCGGTCCCAGGGCATCGGGTGGTATTCGCCGCGTTGCCAGAGCGGGGTGAGGTCGTCGTAGTGGCGGCTGGCCGGATGGCCGGACTGTCCGCCGGGCAGCGCCGCCAGGCTCCGATTGAAGTCGCTGAGGTCGATGATCTGGCGCCAGGAGACGCTCCAGCGGTTGACGTCGTAGCCGTCGTAGGGCGCATAGGCCGCCTGGGATAGTGTATTCAGGTCGCCGCCCAGGGGCACCGGCCCGCGGTTGAACAATTGCGCCGGGCCGGGCCTGCGGCCCAGGGTGTGGTTGAAGTGCTGCAGGTGCAGGCGGCCCCACTGCCAGGTCGACATGTCGTCGCCCAGGCGCTCGCGCAGGTCAGCGATGGCGTCGCTGAGTGCCGAACGCATCGCCTGGCGCCAGGTCCTGCCGGCGAACCAATCGGGATGGCGCTCCATCAGGCCACCGAGCCAGGGCGCGGCGTAGCCGAAGAAGCCGCCGCCGCGCTTCAGTGGGTGCACGGCCTTACCGAGGTAGAAGTCGGCCCACTCGCCGAGTTTCTCTTCCAGGGCCAGCCGCACCAGGTTGGCTGCGAACGCCTGCACGACGCTCGCGCCCACGCTATCGGTCGTCAGGCAGTGATCCCAGGCGCGCACGAACGTCTGCGCCCGCTCTTGCCAGTGGTCGGCTGGCTGCAGAGCCAGCAGCCACGCCGCCAGCTCCTCTCCCTGCGCCGAGTAGACGTCCGCCTGCATGGAGGCGAAATCGTCGCGCTCCAGACTCTGCTTTTGGGCCAGCAGCTGCATGATGCGCTCGACACGGTCGCCGGCGGCATAGCGGGTGCTGAAGAGTCGCAGGTCGTCGCTAACCTGGTTGTTGGCGTTGGCGACCCAGCCCTCGCGCGGGTTGAGCACGGAGGGCAACTCCTCGAAAGGCACGAACCCTTGCCAGTCGTACTCGCCGCTCCAGCCGGGGGCAGGGAGCAGCCCCAGCCCGTGCCCGCGCAGCGGCACCAGCCCACCCATCTGGTACCCGATGTTGCCATCGACATCGGCGTAGACGAAGTTGATGGTGGCGCCCGGCCAGTGGCGGGCCGCCTGGCGGAACTCTGGCCAGTCGCTCGCCTGCATCAGCTTGAGCAGCCCAGCGACCTGGTGAGCACGCTCCAGCCCGACGGTGCGCAACGCCATCGTGCGTTCTTCGCCGGCGAAGCAGGGGTTTTCGGGCTGGTTGACGACTGGCCCGTGGCTGGTCAGCAGGATTTCCTCGACTACCGGCTCCGAGCGACCCCGCACCCGTATCTCCTCGCGCACGACCTCGCCCTGCTCCCAGGCGCTGCGATACTCGTACTGCGTCGGGTCGTCCGGGTTGATGCGCTCGACGAAGAGATCGTCGCCGTCGATCAACGCCGCCGTCACGCCCCAGGCAACTCGCTGGTTGTGCCCGATAATAATCCCCGGCACGCCGGCGATGCCCACGCCGGCAGCACGTACCTCGGGGCACTCCAGATGCATCTCGTACCAGGTTGAAGGCGTCGTCAGCGTCAGGTGCGGGTCATTAGCCAGCAGCGGTTGGCCGGTGGTAGATCGTGTGCCCGCGATGGCCCAGGCGTTGCTCAGCGCGCTGGTCAAGCCGGCTAGCTCCGAGCTACGGCTGTATTCGTCCAGCAGCCCGGGCGCCGGCCCGGCGGCGAGGGACCCCGCTGGTATCGTCAGTGGTTTGCCCACGGGGTAGGTGTTCTCCATCTCGACCGCGATCTCGGCACCGAAACGGGCGACAACCCAGGAGCGCAGAAGCTCCTCTTCCCAGTTGCCGGCCAACCCCCAGTTCATAAAACGCGCGAAGGTCAGCGTGTCGAGCGGCTGCCACGGCTCCGGCCGCAGGCGCAGCAGGGTGAACTCCGGTGGCAGGGTAGCGCTCGCCATGCAGGCGTTGACGCCAGCAGCGTACGCCTCCAGGAGTTGCTGCTCCGCCGCCTCCATCTCCTCCCACTCCCGCTGGGCCGCACGGTGGAAGCCAATGCGCCGCACCAGGCGATCCAGTGGCAGTGCCTCCGGCCCGAACACCTCGGAGAGGCGTCCGACGCCGGCGCGACGGTGCAGCTCCAGCTGCCAGAGCCGGTCCTGCGCCTGCGCGTAGCCAATCGCCAGGAAGAGGTCCCGCAGGTTGTCGGCGTAGATGTGCGGCACGCCCCAGCGATCGCGGATTATCTCAACGCCGCCACTGAGGCCGCGCAGGCGCAGGCGGCCGTGTGTGCGTCGCAGCGAGCGCCGCAGGACAAGACGCAGAAGCAGTGCGGAAGCCAGTACCAGCAGCCCTAGCACGAAGAGTGCGCGGCGCAGCAACCGCAGGGGCGACAGCGCGCTCATCGGCTGGCTGCTCGGCTGGCGACGGCCGCGATAGACTGCCAGGCCAGCGCGCCCTTTCGCAGCAGCCGTGGCACCGCGCCAGTGGCGTCGACGACGGTCGACTCGACGCCGCCGGGGCAGGGCCCGCCGTCGATCAGCAGGTCGATCTCGTCGGCGAGTTGTCGCGCGACCTCGTCCGCTGTCAGCGGGCTGGCGCCGCCGGAGCGGTTGGCGCTGGTGCCGGTCAGCGGCGCACCGAACCGGCGGATAAGCTCGCGGACCAGCGGTTGGTCCGGCACCCGCAGCGCGATCGTATCGCCACCGGCGAGCGCCAGGCTGCGGAATTCGGTTCGGCGCCTCAACACGATGGTGAGCGCACCCGGCCAGAAAGCCGCCATCAGCTCGCGGGCGAGCGGCGTCATTTCGGCGCTCGCTTCGGCCTGAACAGCGTCCGCGAGCAACAGGGGCAACGCCTTGTCCAGCTCGCGCCCCTTGACCGCGAAGAGGCATCGCACGGCCGCATCGTCTGTCGCCAGCGCGCCGAGGCCATAAATCGTATCGGTGGGATAGGCGACGAGACCGCCCTGGCACAGCACGGCCAAGGCCTGATCGATGCACTCGGGATCGCTCGCGGCGACCGTCTTCATGACCGGCTGCGTCGCTCCGCGGCGGCTTTGACCGGCCCGCACGCCGGTGCTAACATCGGGCCAGCAGTCCCTTTGCCAATGAGCGAGACCGCCGGCCCCGGCAAGACCCTTCGCGTCCCGACTTCAGACGACCTGGAAGTTTCCACGTATCTGGAGATTTCCCGCGAGCGGGAGGGAGAACAGCCTGCACCAGCGCCTGAATTGGGGACTGAAGAGGCCGCCTGGCGACCGGAGACGATAGTCATCCTCGACTTCGGGTCTCAGTATAGCATGCTGATTGCGCGGCGCGTCCGCGAGTGCAGCGTCTACTGCGAGCTGCTACCCTATGACGCGCCGTGGGAGCAGGTTAGCCGTCTCAACCCGCGCGGCTTCATTCTCTCCGGCGGGCCCGCCTCCGTCTACGATACGGACGCCCCAATGGCGCCGTCCTACGTCTTCGAGTCCGGGCAGCCGGTGCTGGGAATCTGCTATGGCATGCAGCTACTGGCGCACCAATTGGGCGGCAAGGTGGCACCCTCGCAGCAGCGAGAGTACGGGCCGGCAACGGTGCGCGCTATCGAGCCCGCCTCGGCCATCTTCTCCGGCCTGCCGGCCAGCTTCCCGGTCTGGATGTCGCACGGCGACCAGGTAACGGAGCTGCCGGCCGGATTCCGCTCGCTGGCCCTGTCCGACAACTCGCCGGCCGCCGCCATGAGCGATGACAAGCGCTACGTCGGCCTGCAGTTCCACCCTGAAGTGGTGCACACGCCGCAGGGAAAGGAAATCCTGGATAACTTCCTCTTCCGCTTCTGCGGCTGTCACGGCGATTGGACGCCCGGTAACGTCATCGCCGAGTACGTGGAGCGCGTGCGACAGCAGGTCGGCGACGGGCGGGTGCTTTGCGCCCTCTCCGGCGGCGTCGACTCCGCCGTCACGGCAGCGCTCGTCCATCGGGCCGTCGGCGACAAGCTGACCTGCATCTTCGTCAACAACGGGCTGCTGCGCCGCGAAGAGCCGGAACGCGTGCAGGAGGCATTCCACCGGCACCTCAAGATTCCGCTGGTCTTCGTCGATGCACCGGAGCGGTTCCTGGCGAACCTGGAAGGCGTCATCGACCCCGAGCAGAAGCGCAAGATCGTCGGCGAGACGTTCATCCGCGTCTTCGAGGAGGAGGCCGACAAGCTGGGCGACT